>JBCAZO010000086.1:0-8414 GCA_038532975.1 Pseudomonadota bacterium | reverse complement strand
CCACCAGCCATTTCTGTAGCTTGGGAACAAATCCATCTTCTGCAGACAGGCCATAGCCTTGGGTCAAGCTATCGCCCAAAGCCAGAACCGTGACAGGCTCGGCCCAGGCAGGGCTTGCCATCAAAACCAGTGCCACCGCCTTGCCGCGCAGCGCGCGCACACCATATGTCAGAAAACCGTTCAAAAACAGGCGCAATCCCATGACAGATCCCGTGTTGTCGCTTCGCTCTGCCGCATTGGCGCTAGAGGGCAATGCGGGTCTTGTTCAGATACTTGACGCGATCTCACTGGATGTCCACCGGGGCGACACGCTCAGCCTTGTAGGCCCGTCCGGGTCTGGCAAATCTTCGCTTTTGATGCTGATGGGCGGGCTGGAACGCGCCACTTCCGGGTCTGTGCATGCTTTGGGTCATGATCTTTCAGCAATGAGTGAAGACGCTTTGGCCCGCCTAAGACGAGATCACATGGGCGTCGTGTTTCAATCCTTCCACTTGATCCCGACTATGACCGCGTTGGAAAACGTCGCCACGCCGCTTGAGCTGGCAGGCCGCAAAGATGCATTTGCCCGCGCCGCGGAAGAACTGGAGGCGGTGGGCCTTGGCGAACGATTGGGCCACTACCCATCGCAACTCTCCGGAGGGGAACAGCAGCGTGTCGCCCTTGCCCGTGCCGCGGCACCTCGGCCAGACATCCTTTTGGCAGATGAACCCACCGGCAACCTTGACAGCCAAACCGGCGCAGACATAGTCAACCTGTTGTTTGATTTGCAAAAACGCCATGGCGCGACACTTGTTCTGGTGACGCATGACGCTGGCTTGGCAGCAAAATGTGCACGGCAAATCGCCTTGCGTGACGGTCAGATCGACACCCATTCTGACAAGGCTGTTGCAGAATGAACATTGCCCTCGCCGCCCGGTTTGCTGCGCGTGAAATGCGCGGCGGCTTTCACGGGTTCCGCATCTTTCTGGCCTGCGTGATCCTTGGCGTGGCGGCCATCGCCGCCGTGGGCACGGTACGTGAAAGCATCGCGCGCGGGCTGGCCGCCGAGGGCGCGCAGCTCCTGGGTGGCGACGCAGAGATTGAACTGACCTATCGCTTTGCCACCGAGGCAGAGCGCGCATGGATGGATGGCGTTGCCACGCGCGTTTCGGAAATTGCTGATTTTCGATCAATGGCTGTGGCAGATGACGAGAGCCGTAGCCTGACACAGGTGAAAGCCGTTGATGACCTTTACCCTTTGATTGGGCAGGTGATTTTAGAGCCGGACATTCCCTTGAAAGCCGCATTGGAGGGAGACGGAACCAACCCAGGCTTGGTCATGCATCCAACATTGGCCGATCGTTTGGGCATCAGTCCCGGCGACACGGTGCAACTGGGCGAGACGGCCTTTGCAGTAACAGCCCTTATCAAACGCGAGCCCGACACGCGCACAGCCGGCTTTGGGCTTGGTCCGCGCAGTATCGTCAAACAGGAGGCATTGGAAGGCTCCGGCCTGCTCGCCCCTGGCACGCTCTTTTCCACGCATTACCGCCTGGATCTGCCTCCCGATGCCAACCTCACCGCACTTGCTTCCCAAGCCGAAGCAGCCTTGGACGGCAGCGGCATGCGCTGGAGCGATGCGCGAAACGGCGCACCGGGGGTGGCTGTTTTTGTCGACCGCCTCGGCGCGTTTCTGATCCTTGTGGGCTTGTCTGGTCTGGCCGTTGGCGGTGTCGGCATCTCGGCAGCTTTACGCGCCTATCTGTCGGGTAAAACACGCGTCATCGCGGTCTTACGCACATTGGGTGCCGATCAGCGCACCATCTTCCTGACATATCTCATACAAGTCAGCGTTCTTGCCGCCATTGGCATAGTCGTGGGGCTAGCTTTGGGTGTCGGTACACCCGTCGCATTGGCCTCACTTCTTGAGGCGCGTCTGCCCGTACCTGCGATCTTTGCGCCCTACCCCAAACCGATGATCGAGGCTGCACTCTACAGCATTCTGACCGTCCTAATTTTCACGCTCTGGCCCTTGGCACGCGCGCGCAATGTGCGCCCTGCCGCTCTTTACCGAGATGGCAATGAAAGCCTGCAACATCCAGGTATGTTCACCGTACTGGCCATTGGCGCACTCATCGCACTGCTGCTAAGTCTGGCCAGTTGGTTTTCAGGGAATACCACGCTCACGATGTGGACGGCAGGTGGCATTACTGGCGCGCTGGTTGTCCTTGCCCTCGCAGGACAGGCGATCCGGACTCTCAGCCGTTTTATGCGTCCCAGAATACGCGGACGCGTGGCCCTGAGCTGGGCACTGGCCGCGATCTCGGGCCCCGGCAGCACGGCAAGCGCGGTTGTTTTGTCGCTCGGCCTCGGACTCAGCGTGCTGGCCGCTGTTGGACAGATTGACCGCAACCTGCGCGACGCCATCTTGCGCGACCTGCCGACGCGTGCGCCAAGCTATTTCTTTGTCGACATTCAGCGCGATCAGATGCCTGGCTTTGAGGCGCGTCTGGATAGCGATGAGGGTGTAAGCCGTGTGGATGCAGCCCCCATGCTGCGGGGCATTATTACCCAGATCAATGGCAAACCAGCATCAGAGACCGCAGGCGATCACTGGGTTCTCGAAGGTGACAGAGGTGTCAGCTATGCCGCCGCCCTGCCAAGCCGCAGTACCATCACCGACGGCACTTGGTGGGCAGAGGATTACACGGGCTCGCCACAAGTCAGCTTTGCCGCAGAAGAAGCGGCTGAGATGGGATTAAAACTCGGTGACAGTGTGACCGTCAACATCCTGGGACGAGATATCACGGCAGAAATCACATCCTTCCGTGAGGTTGATTTTTCCAGCGCCGGGATGGGGTTCATCATGATCATGAACGAAGCCGCTCTGGTCAACGCGCCGCACAGCTACATCGCTACAGTTTATGCCGAGGAATCATCTGAAACGCCCATCCTGCGCGACCTCACCAAGCAATTCCCGAACATAACGGCTATCGCTGTTAGAGATGCGGTGGACCAGGTGAGCGACCTGCTGGCCGGATTGGCATCTGCAACGGCTTGGGGGGCCGCGGCGACGCTACTCACCGGCTTTCTGGTACTCATCGGAGCGGCGGCAGCAGACCAGCGCGCGCGAAGCTACGAGGCCGCAATTCTCAAAACACTCGGCGCAAGCCGCGCGCGCATCCTGTGGGGCCTGACCCTGCGGGCCAGCCTTCTGGGCGCAGCGGCAGGCGGTGTTGCGCTTGGCGCGGGATTGGCAGGAGCGTGGGCCGTTAGCCACTACATCATGGAAACCAGCTTTGCCATCGACTGGCCCTCTGGGCTGGGGGTCGTTTTGGGAGGTGCGCTGATCAGCCTGTTGGCCGGGCTGGCCTTCGCCATTGGTCCGATGTCATCTCGACCAGCCCAGGTGTTGCGCACGCGCGAGTAATAAACCGCGCGGTGCGCCCACACATTCTTGATCTTCGGTAGGTCGAATGCGATGCCAAGGCAAAACCCGTCCAGACGGATTCGCCAAGGGAACCAACTATGGCAGACAGTTTGCCCATTCCGCTCACATCGCCTTTGAGTTCTGCGCAGAAGACCAGCCTGATCAACCTGGTGCGCCGCGCTGCCAAAGCCGAGATCCTGCCCCGCTTTCGTAATCTTGGGAGTGGCGACATCGCGACCAAGTCGCACCAGCATGATCTTGTAACAGAGGCCGATACAGCAGCCGAAGCGATGATGGCGCGCGGCATTCAGGCAATGTTCCCGCATGCATTGGTGGTCGGAGAAGAGGCCGCAGCCACAGACCCCAAGCTGCGCGACAAGATTGGAGAGGCAGAACTGGCGTTCATCCTTGATCCAGTCGACGGCACCTGGAATTTCGCGCATGGGCTTGGCGTCTTTGGTGTAATCCTATCTGTCACACGTTTCGGCAAACCGGTCTTTGGCTTGCTGTATGATCCGCTCGCCGACGACTGGATAAGCGCCGAGGAAGACGGCCCAGCCGAATTTGTACGCGCGATTGGGACAACCCGCCCGCTCAAGGTGTCCGACGGTGGCGCGCTCGGCGATCTGTCCGGCTTCACGCATTACAATTACCTCCCCCAAGAGGCGAAACCAGGCGTGGCGCAGGCCCTGCCTGATCTGGGACGCTCTATGTCTCTGCAATGCTCTTGCCATGAGTACCGCGTAATCGCACGAGGTGGCGCTGATTTCCTGCTCTCTGGCACTTTGAACCCATGGGACCACGCTGCTGGTATTCTGATCTGCCAACGCGCGGGCGGGGTGGCGCGCATGCTCAACGGCGACGACTACACCGCCACGGTTAGTGAAGGTTATATCCTTGTCGCCTCAAACGACGCGACCTGGGAAAAGCTCCGCGATCATTTCGCGTTCTTGCTGGAAGACACCAAAGCCTGACCTACTCCGCCGCTTCGGCATAATCCTCCATCGGTGGGCAGGTACAGACCAGATGCCGGTCGCCATAGACATTGTCGACTCGGTTGACCGGCGGCCAATACTTGTCGACCCGGAACGCACCTGGCGGAAAACAGGCCTGTTCGCGGCTGTAGGGCCGGTCCCATTCGCGCACCAGATCCTCCATCGTGTGAGGCGCGTTGCGCATCGGGTTGTTCTCGCGGTCGATGCGCCCTTCTTCGATATCGGCAATCTCGGCACGGATTGACAACATCGCATCGCAGAACCGATCCAACTCGGCCTTGGTCTCCGATTCAGTCGGCTCGATCATCAGAGTTCCCGCCACAGGCCAACTCATCGTTGGCGCATGAAACCCGTTGTCGATCAATCGCTTGGCAATGTCATCGACACTCACATCCGCGCTTTCCGCAAAAGGGCGCGTGTCGATGATACATTCATGCGCCACCCGGCCTTGCCTGCCCTTGTAGAGCACGTCATAGGCCCCTTCGAGCCGCTTGGCGATATAGTTGGCATTGAGGATCGCAACCCGCGTCGCTTGTGTTAACCCCTCACCTCCCATCAACAGGATATACGCCCAGCTGATGGGCAGGATGGACGCAGACCCATAGGGAGCCGCCGAAACCGGTCCTTCGGCATTGCCATCATTTGGGTGGCCCGGCAAATGCGGTGCGAGATGCGCTTTGACACCAATCGGACCCATGCCCGGCCCACCGCCGCCATGCGGAATGCAAAATGTCTTGTGCAGGTTCAGATGGCTGACATCCCCGCCCAGGTCTCCAGGCCGCGACAGACCCACCATGGCATTAAGATTGGCCCCGTCGATATAGACCTGACCCCCATTATCATGCGTGATCTTGCAGACATCAATCACGGTTTCCTCAAACACCCCATGCGTCGATGGATAGGTGATCATGCACCCGGCGAGATTGTCGGCATGCTGTTCCGCCTTGGCTCGGAAGTCCTCTAGATCAATATCGCCATTCTCGGCGGATTTGACCGGCACCACCTGCCAACCCACCATCTGTGCGCTTGCCGGGTTGGTGCCGTGCGCGCTCATCGGAATGAGGCAGACTTTGCGATGCCCTTGCCCCTGCGCTCGGTGATAGGCGGCAATCGTCAACAGCCCGGCATATTCCCCCTGTGCGCCCGAGTTGGGCTGCATGGACATGTCGTCATAACCGGTGATCTCACAGAGCTTGGCACTCAGATCAGCGATCAACTCATGATAGCCCTGCGCCTGATCGACCGGTGCAAAGGGATGCAGGCGCGAAAACTCCCGCCAGCTCACGGGCATCATCTCGGCGGCAGCATTGAGCTTCATCGTGCACGACCCAAGAGGGATCATTGCGCGATCAAGCGCCAGGTCACGATCCGCCAAGCGGCGCATATAGCGCATCATTTCGGTCTCAGCCCTGTTCATATGGAAAATCGGATGCGTCAGGAAATCCGAACGCCGGTGCATGTTCTCCGGCACGCGGTATTCCGGCTGAAAGTCATTATCTTGCCGCGGAATACCAAAGGCCCGCCAGACCGCCTCAATATTCTTTGGCCGGGTCGCTTCATCCAGCGTGATGCCAATCCGGCGTTCCCCCACTTTGCGTAGGTTCAGCCCTTCGTCTAACGCAGACTTAAGCACGGCGGCCTGCAATGGACCCACATCAACAGTAATCGTGTCAAAGAAGGATTTAGGGTCCACCTTGAACCCGGCTTCCTCCAAGCCTCGCGCCAAACGAACGGTCTTGCGATGTATGCGCTGCGCAATCGCCTTGAGCCCTTTAGGTCCATGGAACACCGCATACATCGACGCCATCACCGCCAACAAAGCCTGCGCGGTGCAAACATTCGACGTGGCTTTCTCGCGCCGGATATGTTGCTCACGGGTCTGCAGGCTCAGCCGATACGCGCGGTTGCCATGGCTGTCGATGCTCACCCCGACAATACGGCCCGGCATCGCACGCTTGTAGGCATCGCGACAGGCCATATAGGCCGCATGTGGGCCACCATACCCCATCGGCACACCAAAGCGCTGCGCGCTGCCAACTGCGATATCCGCCCCCATGGCACCAGGTTCTTTCAAAAGCGTCAGGACAAGAGGATCAGCAGACACAATGCCAATCGCCTTTTCAGCATGCAGTTTTGCCATGTGATCCGTGAAGTCACGCACATGACCATAGGTGCCGGGATATTGAAACAGCGCGCCAAATACCTTGGTAGCGTCCATTTTATCGGGATTGCCAACAATCACTTTGATGCCCAAAGGTGCGGCCCGTGTCTTGATCACGGCGATATTCTGAGGGTGGCAATCGCGGTCCACGAAAAACGCATTTGCTTTCGACTTGGCGACCCGTTGCGCCATGGTCATGGCCTCGGCACAGGCCGTCGCCTCATCCAGAAGCGAGGCATTGGCAATCTCCAACCCCGTTAGATCCGAAATCATCGTCTGAAAGTTCAGCAGAGCCTCAAGCCGCCCCTGACTGATCTCAGGCTGATACGGCGTATAAGCCGTGTACCACGCCGGGTTTTCCAGGATATTTCGCTGAATCGCGGGGGGCGTGACGGTGCCGTGATACCCCTGCCCAATGAGACTGACCAAAACCTTGTTCTTGGCTGCCGTGACACGCATGTGGTGCATCAGTTCCCGCTCAGATTTCGGCTTGCCAAAATCCAGCTTGGACGACTGCCTGATTGAGGCCGGAACCGTCTCATCTATCAACTGATCCAACGAGGCGACACCGAGCGTTTCCAGCATTTCTGCCATTTCCTCAGGTGAGGGGCCGATATGCCTGCGGTTCGCAAAGTCATACGGCAAATAGTCAATCGGTTTAAAAGCCATGTCTTTCTCCCATCACGAAAATCAGTGGCAACACCCTGTTTTCATCGTTCCCCAAATACTCCCGCCGCCGGAGGCACAAAAATCTTTGCAAGATTTTCCCGGTGCAAGGCTCAGCCAATGAAGCTTTTGTATCCGGCCTCGTCCATGTAGTCGGCCATCTGTCCGGGGTCGCTCGGTTTCACTTTGAAGAACCACCCATCCCCCATCGGATCCTCATTGACCTTACTCGGCTCATCCACAATCGCCTCATTGACCTCGACAATCTCACCATCTATCGGGGCCAGAATGTCCGAGGCCGCTTTGACGCTTTCGATCACGACCACCTCTTCATCTTTTGTCACTTCGGTGCCGACTTCCGGCAACTCAACGAAAACAATATCGCCCAGCTGTTCGGCGGCATGATCGGTGATGCCAACGGTCACAATACCATCGTCATCCTGCAACCATTCATGTTCTTCGGTGAATTTCATAGGCTATCTCCTTCGTCTTCAGCGTTTGAAATTTGCGGGGGTAAAGGGCATCGCCGCCACTTTGACCGGCATGCGTTTGCCGCGCACCTCACCAAAAAGCTTGGTGTCTGGAGCCGAATGGCTGGCCGCGACATAGCCCATCGACATCGGCGCTTCGATTGTGGGACCGAATGCGCCGGATGTGACGTGGCCGATTGGTTTCTTAGCGTCTTCGCTCCCAAAAATCGCGGTGCCGTGCCGCATCGGCGCACGGCCTTCGGGGCGCAGACCCACTCTGCAGCGGGCCACGCCATTGGACATCTGGCCAAGAATGACATCTGCCCCAGGGAACCCTCCGGCCCGTTTGCCCTCGGCACGCCGGGATTTCTGAATGGCCCAGGTCAAACCAGCCTCAACTGGCGTCGTTGACGTATCAATATCCTGTCCGTAAAGGCACAACCCCGCCTCCAATCGCAAGCTGTCACGCGCGCCCAGACCGATCGGTTCCACCACGTCATGCGCCAAAAGCGCGCGCGCGAACGCATCCGCCTGATCTTCCGGCACGGAAATCTCATAGCCGTCTTCCCCGGTGTAGCCAGACCGTGAAATCCAAAGCTCTCCGAAATCGGATGTGAAAATTCCGGTATCAAGAAACTTCATGATCTCGCAGCCACCAGCAAGCGGCGCGAGCGCATCCACTGCAGCCGGCCCTTGCAAGGCCAGAAGGGCGC
>JBCAZO010000085.1:0-8429 GCA_038532975.1 Pseudomonadota bacterium | reverse complement strand
TCACTGTCGCGACCAATCAGAGGATCAACATCGCCGCGCCGCGACTTTTCGTTGAGATCAACACAGTATTTTGCCAGCGCGCTCTCGCCATTCTCCACCGCTTCGGCTTCGGTATCCGACTTGGATCCTTCCTCGTCGGAGCCTTCGATGCCCTGCACCGGACGAGACTCCCCGTAGGCTGGATCTTTTGCCACGCCATGTGCGATAAAATTCACCGCATCATAACGTGTCATATCCTGTTCCTGCAGGAAGTAGGCTGCATTGCTTTCACGTTCAGCGAAGATGGCCACCAGAACATTGGCACCTGTGACTTCGGTGCGGCCGGAGGACTGCACATGGATAGCGGCACGTTGAATGACACGCTGGAATGCCGCCGTCGGAACGGCCTCTGAGCCTTCGATATCTGTCACCAGGTTCGACAGGTCGTCGTCAATGAATTCCACAAGTGTGGTCCGAAGATCTTCGGTGTCCACGCTACAGGCCTTGAGCACGCGAGCCGCATCCGGCTCGTCGATCAGCGACAGAAGCAGATGTTCCAGCGTTGCAAATTCATGCTGTCGCGCATTGGCCAGCGCCAGCGCTGCATGAATGGCCTGTTCAAGACTGTTCGAAAATGACGGCACGATCGTGCTCCTTATTGTTTCAGGCACCCGCTCGACCAAAGCTTACGGCCTTATTGTTAAAGTGTGGTCGATCCCAAGCCGCCTTCAAGGACTTTTTTCTAAAACCTGATCACATTTCGTCGCAATTGAAGCATTTGCACACATCTTGTGATCAGAAATTGTCCTTTCTGGTCCGTATTTCAGCAAAAACTGTGGCCGGTTCTGCCCCGGTCATGCCCAAGTTGGCCTGAATGCCAGGATCAGCAGCGCGCAGAAACGGGTTTGTAGCGAGTTCTTCGGAAAGACGGGACGGGACTGTTGGGCGCCCCTGTGCTCGGGCGGCATCGACCGCCTCGACCCTAGATATAAGGTCAGGATTGTTCGGATCAATGGTCAGAGCAAACCGCGCATTGGCCGCCGTATACTCATGGCCTGAGCACACCGTGGTCTCTGGTGGCAGAGCGGCGAGCTTTGACAGGCTTTCCCACATTTGCGGCATCGTGCCTTCAAACACGCGCCCGCAGCCCAGGGCCATCAGGCTGTCGGCGGTGAAAACCACTGCGCTTTGTGGAAAATGAAACGCGATATGTCCAACCGTATGGCCCGAGACATCTATGACATGTCCGGTCTCGCCTCCGATTGAGACTGTGTCACCTTCATTCACTGCCTGATCAAGCGGCGGCAATCGCGCCGCATCGGCGGCATGTCCCACAACCTTAGCATCGTGTTTTGCCAAGAGTTCAGGCAATCCTTGAACATGGTCTGCGTGGTGGTGCGTGATCAGAACTTGCGTCGCCCGCCATCCTTTTTCCTTCAATGCATTTAGAATGGGCGCCGCTTCCGGCACATCGACCACGGCGGTTTCGCCTGTGGACGGGTCGTGCGCCAGATAAGCGTAATTGTCCGACAAGCATGGGATGGTTTCGATTTGCAATGTCATGGTCCTGACCTCATTTCCGGGTTAGTGTTATGCCGAGACTGACGGATCAAGCCCGGAGCCGCAATGCATCTTGATGTGCAGGATCTTCGCAATTTCTACTATCGCAGTGCGCTTGGGCGCGCGGTGCAGAAAACCCTGCGCGAGGAAATTCAGCGGCTCTGGCCCGAAGCCAAAGGGCAAACCGTGGCGGGCTACGGGTTTACCGTGCCATTCCTGCGACCTTATCTAAAAGACAGTCGCCGTGTACTGGCGCTTATGCCGGCCCCTCAAGGGGTCATTCGCTGGCCACGTGATATGGCGAATGTCAGTGTGCTCTGCGAAGAGACCGTCTGGCCTGTGGAAACAGGGCATATTGACAAACTTCTCCTGGTGCATGGGTTGGAATCCTCTGAGCGCCCCCGCGATCTCCTGGAAGAATGCTGGCGTGTTCTGGGGCCGGGCGGCTCTGCGTTGTTTGTGGTGCCCAACCGCGCCGGGCTTTGGTCGCGCAGTGATCGTACGCCCTTTGGGAATGGTCGCCCTTACAGCCAGTCACAGCTCGAAAATCAGCTCAAGTCCCATAGCTTTCTGCCCGAGGCGCATGTCACCACGCTCTATCAGCCGCCGTCACATCGCCGCTTCTGGCGCAAGACGGCGGGTATGTGGGAAAGTCTGGGCGGCAAGCTGTCCTTCATTGCAGCGGGCGGTGTCTTGATCGTTCAGGCCAGCAAACGCGTGCAAGCCCCCAGCAGCGGGTCCGCTATACGGGACACGGTTCGGCGTCCTCTGGAGGTTCTCAAACCCAAGCCCAGCGCTGGTGTAAAGCCGGTCTAGGAAATATTGTGCCGTCTTTGGCGCCAAAGCCCCGGCAATATTCCAACGGCAATTCCGATTGCATCTGCCAACCAATCCTCCCACTCGCCAGTGCGCCCAAAACTTGGTTGGACCACTTCTATCATTGCGCCAAAGACAAGTGCGGTGATGATCAGTTTTGGAATGAGCCGCGGGGCGGCAAAACTTAGCGGCAAAACCAATAGCGCAAATGCCAGCGCATGAATCTGTTTATCAGTGAGAGGAAACGATCCCCCGCCCGATCCAGGCGGTTTTAACGTGCCCCATGTGATCCCCAAGGCAATCAGCACAGTCAGCGCCAAGGCCCAGCGGGGTGGAGAGGAGTGTTTGGGCATAGCGGAACTCTTCATCACTTTTCCTGTTAAGAGACCTTTGGACAAGGCACAATTCCTGCAACTTGATTTCATGTCGATCGCGATAGCGGTAACACCGCATAAGCGCTATCATATACTTTGAGAGGGACATAAATCCTCTTGGTGAGGCGTTCCATACGGTAAGGAATCGCAAAAAATTGAGAAAACATGTGAATTTTTGATGCATTAAATTCGCGCATTCGGTCGCATGCTGCGTAACCGATTGAAAACTAAAAAAAATCAATGGTAGACCCCAAGGTTCAACTGTCTTGCGAGGGACCAAAGGCTCTGCTACACCCCAGCCGAATTTGGATGTTTCGTCAGTTACATCATCAAAAACGTCCCCGGGAAGGCGGCCAAGTCAGCCGTCCTTAGCACAAGCCGGGGCCAAAACTTCGGAAGGGTGGACGTGTCCGAACCAGCTTCGATCTCCTCCGGCATCGCTGAACGCTATGCCACCGCCATTTTCGAGCTTTCTAAAGAAGCCAAGTCGCTGGCCAAGCTCGAAAGCAACCTGACCGATCTGACCGCTGCTTTGAATGAAAGCGCCGATTTGCGCGACCTGATCTCCAGCCCTGTGCTGAGCCGGGCCGATCAGGGTGCCGCCATTCAGGCTGTTGCGGACAAGATGGGCCTTGTTGCTGAACTCAAGAACGGCCTGGCCCTGATGGCCTCGAAACGTCGGCTCTTTGTACTTCCGCAACTGTTGCGCCAGCTGGCAGACCGCATCGCGGAAGATAAGGGCGAAGTCACAGCCGAAGTCAGAAGTGCCGTTGCTTTGAGTGATGCGCAATCCAAGAAACTTGCCGCCACGCTGAAAAAGTCTGTGGGCAAGGACGTGAAAATCAATGCGACTGTCGATGAAAGCCTCATTGGCGGTCTTGTCGTTAAGGTGGGTTCGAAAATGATCGACACGTCGATCGCCTCGCGCCTGAATTCCCTCCAGAATGCAATGAAAGAGGTCGGATAAATGGGTATCCAAGCTGCAGAAATTTCTGCGATCCTAAAGGACCAGATCAAGAATTTCGGTCAAGAAGCCGAAGTCGCCGAAGTGGGGCGCGTGCTGTCGGTTGGCGACGGGATTGCCCGTGTGTATGGCCTCGACAATGTGCAAGCCGGTGAGCTTGTCGAATTCCCCGGCAACATTATGGGCATGGCGCTCAACCTAGAAACAGACAACGTTGGTGTCGTGATCTTCGGCTCTGACCGTGACATTAAAGAAGGCGACACCGTCAAGCGCACCAAGTCCATCGTGGACGTGCCGATTGGTGATGAGCTTTTGGGTCGTGTTGTGGACGGTCTGGGCAACCCGCTAGACGGCAAGGGCCCGATCAAAACCAAAAAGCGCGGCGTCGCTGACGTCAAAGCGCCGGGTATCATTCCGCGTAAGTCCGTGCATGAGCCTATGGCGACTGGTCTGAAGTCGGTCGACGCGATGATCCCGATTGGCCGTGGCCAGCGCGAGCTGATCATTGGCGACCGCCAGACAGGTAAAACAGCCGTCGCCCTCGACGCGATGCTGAACCAGAAAGTCTATAACGACGCGGCCGGTGACGACGAGAGCAAGAAGCTCTACTGCGTTTACGTTGCGGTTGGTCAGAAGCGCTCAACTGTGGCGCAGCTTGTGAAGAAACTCGAAGAAGCTGGCGCGATGGAGTATTCCATCGTTGTGGCCGCCACCGCGTCTGACCCGGCTCCGATGCAGTTTTTGGCACCATACTCCGCAACAGCGATGGCCGAACACTTCCGTGACAATGGCCGCCACGCGCTGATCGTGTATGATGACCTCTCAAAGCAGGCTGTGGCCTATCGCCAGATGTCTCTGCTTCTGCGTCGTCCGCCCGGTCGTGAAGCCTATCCCGGCGACGTTTTCTACCTGCACTCCCGTCTGTTGGAACGTTCGGCCAAGCTGAATGAGGACAATGGCGCGGGCTCGCTGACCGCGTTGCCGATCATTGAAACCCAAGGTGGTGACGTTTCGGCCTTTATTCCGACCAACGTGATCTCGATCACTGACGGTCAGATCTTCCTTGAAACGGAACTTTTCTACCAAGGCATCCGTCCTGCGGTGAACACTGGTCTCTCGGTGTCTCGTGTGGGATCGTCCGCGCAAACCAATGCGATGAAGTCGGTTGCCGGTCCGGTGAAACTGTCCCTCGCGCAGTATCGCGAGATGGCGGCCTTTGCTCAGTTCGGTTCCGACCTTGATGCGGCAACACAGCAGCTTTTGAACCGTGGTGCACGTCTCACGGAGCTGATGAAACAACCTCAGTATTCACCTCTGACCAACGCGGAAATCGTCTGCATGATTTACGCAGGCGTGAACGGCTATCTCGACAAGATCGAAGTCAACCAGGTGGGCCGCTTTGAAGCCGGTGTTCTCAATCACCTGCGCTCCAAGCATCAGGGCTTGCTCGACATGATCACCAATGAAGACCCCAAAATTAAGGGTGATGCAGAGGATAAGATCAAGGCCGCGCTGGACGAGTTCGCAGCCGATTTCGCATAAGGGGGAGACGAGGCAATGCCAAGTCTTAAGGACCTTAAAACACGGATCGAGTCGGTCAAATCGACCCGCAAGATCACAAAGGCCATGCAAATGGTGGCCGCCGCAAAACTGCGGCGTGCGCAGGAGTCGGCAGAAATGTCGCGCCCCTATGCGGAACGTTTCAACCATGTGATGGGCAAACTGGCGGCATCCGTGGGCGATAGCGAAAGCGCGCCCAAGCTGCTGCGCGGCACTGGCGAGGACAAAGTCCATCTGCTGGTCGTCATGACCGCTGAGCGTGGCCTCTGCGGTGGCTTCAATGGCAACATCGCGCGGCTTGCACGCCAAGAAGCGGAAAAGCTGAAAGCCGAAGGCAAAACCGTAAAAGTCATCACCGTTGGCAAGAAGGGCCGCGATGCGATCAAACGGGATCTGGCCGATGACTTCATCGATCATGTCGATCTGACGGCGGTGCGCAATGTGGGCTATGCCGATGCTCAGGCCATTGCGCAGAATATTCTGGATCGCTTTGATGCGGGTGAATTTGATGTCGCCAAGATCTTCTACTCGAAGTTCCAAAACGTGGTGACGCAAATCCCAACCATGCATCAGGTCATCCCGGCAGATTTTTCCGCCGAAGAGGGCGCCGAGGACGATGGCGCATTCTACGACTTTGAGCCAGATGAAGAAGCCATCCTGCGAGAGCTTCTGCCGCGCGGTGTGGCCACGGCCATTTTCAGCGGCCTGCTGGAAAATGGCGCGTCCGAGCAAGGTGCGCGGATGTCTGCGATGGACAACGCCACACGCAACGCAGGCGAGATGATCGACAAGCTGACCATTCAGTTCAACCGCTCACGCCAGGCCGTGATCACCAATGAACTGATCGAAATTATTTCGGGCGCGGAAGCGCTCTAACGAACCGGAGACGAAACATGGCAAACGCAAAAGGCAAAGTGACCCAGGTCATCGGCGCCGTGGTGGACGTTCAGTTTGACGACCACCTGCCCGAAATTCTCAACTCGCTGACCACGGACAACAACGGCAAACGCCTTGTGCTCGAAGTGGCGCAGCACCTTGGTGAAAACACCGTTCGCACCATCGCGATGGACGCGACCGAAGGCCTCGTTCGTGGACAGGAAGTCCAGGACACCGGTGGCCCGATCACCGTGCCTGTCGGCAACGCCACACTGGGCCGCATTCTGAACGTGGTGGGTGAGCCTGTGGATGAGGGCAAGCCGATCAAGACCAAGGAAAGCCGTGCCATCCACCAGCCTGCACCCCAATTTGAAGAACAATCGACCGAGTCCGAAGTCCTCGTGACCGGCATCAAGGTTGTGGATCTTCTGGCCCCTTACGCGAAGGGCGGTAAAATTGGCCTCTTCGGCGGTGCCGGTGTGGGCAAAACCGTTCTCATCATGGAACTGATCAACAACATCGCCAAGGTGCACTCGGGCTTCTCGGTGTTCGCGGGCGTTGGGGAACGGACCCGCGAGGGCAACGACCTTTATCACGAGATGATCGAATCAAACGTGATCAAGCCCGACAATCTGGAAGAATCCCAGGTGGCTCTGGTCTACGGTCAGATGAACGAACCGCCCGGAGCGCGTGCGCGTGTGGCGCTGACCGGTCTGACGCTGGCCGAACAGTTCCGCGACCAGTCCGGGACAGACGTTCTGTTCTTCGTGGACAACATTTTCCGCTTCACGCAAGCGGGCTCCGAGGTGTCGGCTCTGCTCGGCCGTATCCCCTCGGCGGTGGGCTACCAGCCAACGCTGGCCACCGACATGGGCGCGATGCAGGAACGCATTACGTCAACCAAGGCGGGGTCTATCACGTCGATCCAAGCCGTCTACGTCCCTGCGGACGACCTCACCGACCCGGCGCCTGCGACGACCTTTGCGCACCTCGACGCGACAACCGTTCTCAGCCGTGCGATCTCCGAGCTTGGTATTTACCCGGCGGTGGACCCGCTTGATTCCACATCGCGCCTGATGGACCCGGCGATCGTGGGCGAAGAGCACTATCAGGTGGCCCGTGATGTTCAGGGGATCCTGCAGCGCTACAAATCCCTGCAGGACATCATCGCGATCCTCGGCATGGACGAACTTTCTGAAGAAGACAAGCTGACCGTGGCCCGCGCCCGGAAAATCCAGCGCTTCCTCAGCCAGCCCTTCGACGTGGCGAAAGTCTTCACCGGCTCTGACGGTGTTCAGGTGCCGCTCGAAGACACAATCAGCTCGTTCAAAGCGGTTGTGGCTGGTGAGTATGACCACCTGCCCGAAGGTGCCTTCTATATGGTGGGCGGCATCGACGAGGTGAAAGCCAAAGCCGAGAAAATGGCAGCGGAAGCGGCCTAATGTTGCGGTGGGGTGAAACCCCACCCTACGAATCTTATCCGGGTGTAGGGTGGGTTTTCAACCCGCCTTCCTCCCAAAAGGAAGAAAGCAAATGGCTGATACATTGCAATTCGATCTGGTAAGCCCTGAGCGGCTTCTGGCGTCGGTCGAGGCCACCGAGGTGCAAATCCCCGGTGCCGAAGGCGACATGACCGCCATGCCGGACCACGCGCCGCTGATCACGACATTGCGCCCCGGCATCCTGAAAGTCTCCAGCGCGAGCGGTGATGCGGAATACGTGGTCACTGGCGGGTTCGCAGAGATCAATTCTGGCTCCATCTCGGTTCTGGCAGAACAGGCGGTGCCACGCGAAGAGATGACGCAAGAGAGCTTCAAGGCGATGGTGGATGCCGCGACGGATCGTTTGGCCAAATCACAGGAAACCTATGTCAATGAGCCCGGCCCGGTTGATGAAGCCGCCAAGCTTCTGGCTGACATGGTCGCAATGGGCGATGAAATTGGTCTGAGCGCCAACTGATCTTTGCTTGCTAAATTTGTTCAAAAAGGGCCCGTCTGCACGGGCCCTTTTCTTTTTGTTTCGCAATTTCGCCTCAAAGGCGTATTACAGACAGCGCGTTGAGTGTGTGTGAACAAATGAAATACCTTGTGAATCAAACGATTGGCATCGAACAAGGGGACGATGCATTGTTCTCGGATTATGAGGACGGAGGCGATATGTGGACGGGCCAAGGCCCCCGCAAACGCGCCAAGTCCGTGCGCTTCAAAAAGCCATTCAAGGACGTGCCCAGTGTTCAGGTGAGTCTGTCAATGTGGGACATGGACAGCGCAACCAACGCTCGCGCGGATGTAAGTGCAGAG
>JBCAZO010000084.1:0-8483 GCA_038532975.1 Pseudomonadota bacterium | reverse complement strand
TCCGCGCCCAGCAGTGCAAAATTCAATCGGCGCAAGAAGATCGTGTGCTTGCACGGTGCGCTGACCAATCCAGCGGAGATGCGTCTTGTGGCCTGCTTGTGTCACCGCATCACCGGATACTCTACACTGGTCACAAGGCCAACATGCTCTTTGGCGCATCAGAAGTTTTGGTCGCAGCCAAAGATCTTGTAAATGGCCGCGATATCAGGCGCCGACCCGTGTCGGAAATCAAGTATATCCATCTGATGTTTGACCATCATGAAGTGATCTATGCCGATGGGATCGCGACCGAGAGCTTCCAAGCTACGGATCCTGTCCTCACAGCGCTGGAAGACGCGGCACGCGAGGCGGTGTTTTCGTTCTTTCCAGAACTGCGCGTGGCGGCGGGTCGTCATCTTGTGCCCGCACGGACATGCGTGTCAGAGGAAGATGCAAGGATGCTTTCTGAGCAAGGGTCAAGCGCGGCATATTACGCCTAGATCAAGTCACTTATCTTCGTCCATGCGTATGCATTCAAACTGCATTCACGATGGTGCTATGGTCATGCAGACTTCAAAACAGGGCGTCTACCCTCAGATTGCCAAGCACGCGCGGCTTCGCCAAAAGCGCTAAAGAGGGGGCGACTGACCGGATCGTTGGCGGCATTCCACTCCGGGTGCCACTGCACCGAGAGTGCGAATCCCGGCGCGTCCTGCACATAAATCGCCTCGGGCGTTCCATCCGGGGCAAGACCATCGACCACGACGCCTTTGCCCAGTCCGATGATGCCTTGTCCATGCAAGGTGTTGGTCATCACCTCTTGCGCCCCCATCAGCCGGTGAAAAACGCCGCCCTCTGTAAAAGTCACCGTGTGCCGCAAGGCAAATTGTTCCTCCAGCGTCCCATCCGGAGGCATGCGGTGATTGTCACGGCCCGGCAGGTCGCGAATTTCGGGATGTAGCGTGCCGCCCAGCGCGACGTTCATCTCCTGAAACCCACGGCACACGCCGAGGATAGGTTGTCCGCGTTCCAGACAGGCGCGCACCAAAGGCAGGGCAACGGCATCGCGTGCGCGATCAAAGGCGCCATGCGCCTCAGTTGGCTCATGCCCGTATTCCTCGGGGTGAACATTAGGGCGCCCGCCGGTCAGCAAAAACCCGTCACAGGCGTCTAATAGCTCTGGTACACTGACAAATGCCGGATCGGAGGGAACAAGCATCGGCATACATTCAGACACTTCGGCAATCGCGGCAGAATTCATCGTGCCCCCGGCATGGACCGGATAGCGTTCTTCAATCTCGTATCTGTTGCCAATGATCCCAATAATCGGGCGTGTCATACCAAAATCCGTAATCGTTTGTCCCACTATCGTGCAGGCAAGTAGATAAGAAAACCTCAATCAATGCACAAGCACACCTGCAAAAGTGCAAAAGACAGCGCCCTCGCACAAGAACCGGATGGTAAGGATTTTCTCTTATACATCAGGCGCAGGCGGCGACCCGCACAGGCGCATGTGCCAAATGCATCCCGGCACATGGCGGGCTGTCGCCTGTACACGGGCCTTGCGGCGCGGGTGTGATGCGCTACACCTTGGGGCGGTCACAAGAAAGAGACGCCTGATGAAAGATGCAGCCCCCCAAACGATCTATCTTAAGGATTATCAGCCTTTTGGCTTTGAGATAGACAAGGTTCATCTGACATTTCGGCTGAACCCAGAGAAAACCCGTGTCATCAGCCGGATCGCATTTCGCCCCAATCCTAAGGCTGGGACCAACGATTTTTTCCTTCATGGAGAAGCGCTTGACCTGATCTGGGCCAAGATTGATGGCGCCGAGGTCACGCCTGTCTTGGAAGAGGGCGGGTTGCGTTGTTCGGTACCCGAGGGAACCTTTACCTGGGAGGCCGAAGTCGAGATCAACCCGGAGGCCAATACCGCGCTTGAAGGGCTTTACATGTCAAACGGCATGTATTGCACCCAATGCGAGGCCGAAGGCTTTCGCAAGATCACTTATTATCCGGACCGGCCAGATGTGATGGCACCATTTGAGGTGCGCATTGAGGGGGATGAAAACGTCATGCTGTCAAATGGCAATCCAGGCGCGTCAGGCGACGGGTTTGCCGAGTGGCATGATCCCTGGCCGAAACCGGCCTATCTTTTTGCGCTGGTGGCGGGCGATCTGGTGAACCATCCAGACCGTTTTGAGACAAAATCAGGCCGCGATGTGGAGTTGAACATCTGGGTGCGATCGGGGGATGAAGGCAAATGCGCCTTCGGGATGGAGGCCCTCAAAGCGTCGATGCGATGGGATGAAAAGGTCTATGGGCGCGAGTATGACCTTGATGTGTTCAATATCGTGGCGGTCGATGATTTCAACATGGGTGCGATGGAAAACAAGGGGTTGAACATTTTCAACTCGTCTTGTGTTTTGGCAAGCCCGGAAACCAGCACCGATGGCAATTTTGAGCGGGTTGAGGCGATCATCGCGCATGAGTATTTTCACAACTGGACCGGCAATCGCATTACCTGTCGCGATTGGTTTCAGCTTTGCCTGAAAGAGGGTTTGACCGTGTTTCGCGATGCGCAGTTCACATCGGATATACGCTCGGAGCCGGTCAAACGCATCTCGGATGTGATTGCGCTACGGGCGCGTCAACTCCGCGAAGACAATGGCCCGCTGGCGCATCCGGTGCGGCCCGAAAGTTTTGTGGAGATCAATAATTTTTACACCGCCACGGTCTATGAAAAGGGCGCTGAGCTGATCGGGATGCTCAAGACTCTTGTGGGCGATGAGGCGTACGCCAGGGCGCTTGATCTCTATTTTGAGCGTCACGACGGTGACGCGGCGACCATAGAGGACTGGCTCAAGGTGTTTGAAGACAGCACGGGGCGCGACCTGAGCCAGTTCAAACGCTGGTATGAACAGGCGGGCACGCCGCGCGTCACAGTACGCGAGACGTTTGAGGATGGTACTTTTACCCTGCATTTTGAGCAATCCACGCCGCCTACGCCGGGTCAGGACGTTAAAGATCCCCGAGTCATCCCCATTGCCGTGGGTCTTCTGTCGCCGAATGGCGATG
Source organism: Pseudomonadota bacterium (assembly GCA_038532975.1). Lineage (GTDB taxonomy): Bacteria > Pseudomonadota > Alphaproteobacteria > Rhodobacterales > Rhodobacteraceae > Roseovarius. Next base: position 5,426 of record JBCAZO010000084.1, on the reverse strand, counting down.
AGGTGGTGCCCACGAAAATTCTTGAGATGACTCAAGCCAAACAGAGTTTTGCCTTTGAAGGCCTGGGCAGCCGCCCAGTGCCCTCCATTCTGCGTGGGTTTTCAGCACCTGTGATCCTGGAGCGCGAAAGCAACAGCGCCGAACGCGCTTTTTTGCTCGCGCACGACACTGACCCCTTCAACAAATGGGAAGCGGGACGAGCATTGGCGCGGGATGGCTTGTTGGCGATGATCCGCGACGGCGCGGGGCCGGACGATGCCTATCTTGACGCGATTGAAGCCGTGGCACGGGACGACAGCCTTGATCCGGCCTTCCGCGCTTTGGCGCTTGGCCTGCCCAGTCAGGAAGATTTGGCGCAAAGCCTCTATGACTCCGGTGATACACCCGACCCACAAGCGATCTGGGATGCACTGGAGACACTGAAACAGGCGCAGGCACAAAAGATGCAGGACCTCGCGACGCGCTTATACGCGCAGTATCAGGTGGACGCCCCCTATGCACCAAATGCCGAGCAATCCGGGGCGCGTGCGCTGGCCAATGTGGCCCTTGGCATGATCAGCCGCGTGGATGGCGGGGCTTTGGCACAAAAACAGTATGACACGGCGGACAATATGACCCAGCAACTGGCGGGGTTGTCTTGCTTGCTCAAGGCTGGCAAAGGCGAGGCAGCGGTGACAGCGTTTTACGATCAGTGGAAACATGACCGCCTTGTGATCGACAAGTGGTTCAGTTTGCAGATTTTGCAGGCCGATCCGGATGATGCGGCCGAAGTGACGCAGACCCTTACGAACCATCCTGATTTCACAATGAAAAACCCAAATCGCTTTCGTGCTACGATTGGCGCTTTGACGATGAACACAGCCGGATTCCACCATGTCTCAGGCGTGGGATACGGGGTGCTGGCCGACTGGCTGATCAAGCTGGACCCGATCAATCCGCAGACCACAGCGCGCATGTGCACCGCCTTTGAAACATGGAAGCGCTATGATGAGGCGCGTCAGGAAATGGTAGCACGGGCGCTCGACCGCATCCTCGCCCAGCCCGAACTGAGCCGGGACACGACGGAAATGGTCACGCGTATTCGTGGTGGATGAAGTACCCGCCTGTAAGCCATTGATGCCACAGTTCCGCTAAAGCTTTGCGTAGGAACGATTTTTTGTTTGCCACCTGTTTCGAGTAGCGTTTATGTGGGTTTTGGGGCGCAAATGAGGATTGTTTTATGCATATTCTTGTAGGCCTGCTAGGCGTTGCTGCGGCCGTCTATTTCTTTTTCATACGAGCCAGACACGCCGCTGACGTGGCACATGATGTGGTCGAAATGGCAAGTGATGTACGCAGTGCTGCGCGTCGCTTTGGATTTAAGCGCAAAACCAATATTCATCCGGTTGAAACCATCGAGGACCCCAATCTGGCGATTGCAGCTGTTGCAACGGCATTTGTTGAGATGGATGACCTTCCCACAAAAGAGCAACGTGATGCACTTGACCAAGCGTTGCGCTCCCAACTGGGAATGGATGCAAGCACGTCACAAGAAGCGACTATTCTGGGTCACTGGTTTGTCTCAGAGTGCCACGGCCCTGAAACAGCCGTTCCGCGGTTGTCACGCAAGCTATTCAAACTTAACGGAAAAGAAAGCTTCGAGCCACTGCTGAACGTCATCAACACAGCGGTGAGCGCCGGATCAGGTGAGCTTAATCAGAACCAACGAGACGCGCTTGATGAAGTACGCCGTGCGTTCCGCGTGAGTTAAAATTTGGCCTTTTGGGCAGGTTTAGTCGTCAACCGGCTTTACAAGCGCAACGGTTTCAGGCCGCAAACGCGGTCGCACCGAGTTGAGCGGCTTACAATAGGGCTGTCGTTTCGTCCAGGCCATCATGTCCCTGCGCTTTTTGCTGCTGTGCAAAGGACCCCAATCCGCTGCGACACCACGCATGCCGCGTGACACCACGCCATCACGCGGGACGGTTTTAGCCATGATACGAATGGCGCAGCTTAGGTTAGCAACGGGGTTTTTCAAGGCAGTACCAGAGCGCGCCGTGCACCCGTAAAGCCTTGCCGTGGATGGAGAAATCTGGGTCAAGCCAAACCAGCGCCCACCTCCGCCAACGGCCCTTGGGCGATAGGTGCTTTCATGTTTGACCAAGGTCGACACGAAGCCTACCCAAAAGGCGCGTCGCGCCTTGGGGCTGGATGTGGGATAGGCCGGGCACCAATCCGCGATATCACCCGGTATCGTTGCGGCTAGCGGTTCTCCGTGATTTTTGAGCGCAGCAAGGGACGTACGGGTCCACAAAGCCGTACCAGAAATGGTTTCCCACCTTGTGCGTGGCAAATTTGCCTCGCGCGCAGGGGGCGACAGCCTGGTCTCGGCCACAAGCGTCTCGGCGGAGGCAAAAAAGGTGGAGGACACCACCACTATACAGCAGGCAAAGAAGCGCAACATCAGGGCATCGTGACGTGATTCTTGTGTAAAATCAATATTCTCGCCAGAGCGCTTTTCCCCTTATTTTCCGCGCCCTTGCCGCTTTTTAGCCGGATTGATATGGCACGTAGGCGCGAAACAGCCAAGAGCAGACGAGTTCATGCCAGATATCCCGCGCTTCACAGCCGGCCCTTTGAAGGGTATCTCGCGCTTGTTCGGACAGCGAAACTCGCCGTCGACAGCGGATGGTCATGCTGTGCGTGATACACGGGCTGAAGATGAGATCGACACGCTGGCGCGGCGGATCATTTTGCCCTCGCAGATCGTGACTGACGAAGAGATGGTGCGCTCCATGCATCAGGATCGGGGTCAGAAGCTGGCGCGGCAGGATCTTTGGGATGAGCTGTCTCAAAAAATCAAGTTTGCGGATGCCACACGCCTTCCGACGCCCGGCGGCGAGGCGGCCTCTTTGCTTATGGCTTTCGGAGCACGAAGTGACCTCGTGGCAGCGGCGGAAGACGCGCTTTACGATGGGTTCGCCCCGGATGCCGAGGGCCTTGTTGCACTGGAAGATGTGCTGAATGACCATCCCGAAGATTATCCAACATCGCTTGTGGTGGCGTTGGCGCATGTCGATATCGCCTGGTCCTGGCGGAATGTGGCAGGCCGGAGCGATCCGATACGTGCGGCAGAGCAATCCTCAGAACATATCGAACGTGCAGCCAAGATACTGGCTCCGTTTGACGGGACCGCGCTCAATGCACCATCCTTGATCGCGGCGCGCTGCGCACTCTTTGCCGCCTGTGAAAAGCGCGGGGCGCGGGTAAGTGAAGAATACGAGAAACTGATCGACCTTGACCCTGCCACGCCACGGCATATGCGCGCTTTGGGGCGGCATATTCTACCCGACTATGCTGGTGGCCTGCAAAGCCTGGAGATCAGCGCACGACGTATTGCTGCAATAACGCAAGACAATTGGGGCGCTGGAGCCTACGCTTGGGTTTATCTGGATGCACTCGCGCTTAAGCGGCGCTCGCTAGAGCTTTTGGATGCAGAGTTTTTTATCGAGGGGCTGCAAGACATCGTATCGCGCAAGCAAGACCAGCATATCGTCAACCTTTTGACAGCGTTCTGCGCAATTGCAATGGCACCGCAAGGGGAAGAGGCGCTGTTGACGAAACAGGCGCGGAAAAACCGGGAAGATATCCACGCCTGTCTGGACTGGCTGCTCAAGAACCACCTGCGTGAACTGCATCCGCTGATCTGGTCGCAAACGCTGCTTTCTCCGGGTCTCGGACCCATGTTGCCGTCGCGGCGCGCCCTGGTGGCCAAAGGTCGGCAAACAGCGTTGCGTATCATCGCCGCACAGCTGTCATCCATGCTCAAAGATGGCAGCACAATCACCTTTTCACCGCGCGGCATTGAGCGACAGCGCTTGATCTAAAGCGTTTCGCGAAACGCAGCACTACTTTCGAGTGTTGCACGTGTTTCGCCTTTTGTGATGGTCCAAGCTAAAGTCGAAACACTTTGAGGGCGTCAAACGACCGTGTGGTCATCAGGAATGTTGGGTTGCTCGTAGTCAACAGGCGTTCCGCGCCGTTCAAAAACGGAACTATGGACCTTAGCCCCCGGAGGCACATGACGCCGCTCAAAGAAAGGCAGATACAGCCACAAAAACGAGGGGCGTTTGGACAGCGAATACTTCGTTTTGATCCGCGGAATAAACTCCAGAATACCCCATGCCCAATTCATTGACCTGTTGCGCGGGGCTTTGCCATCGGGGGCCACATACCGACCGTCCTTGTCCTCTCCCAAAACAAGACTTCGGATCGTTTGATCTTTGTAGATCAAACCCAGCGCGCGCGTTTCATCAATCAGCCACTTCAGCGGCAGTTTAGCAAGTTGGCTTTTGCGTTCAGCGTAGCCACCGCCGACATCGCCATGCACACCGGAGAACCACACTTCTTTCACATCCTGTCTTTCGATTTTAGTGTTTGATTTCGGTCGAAACGCGCTGCCCCAATACTCTCCACCCGCAGGCCAGAGCGTCGGCAAAAACATCGTGCGTCGTTCATCAAGACACACGGCATGCCGCACCGAGGCCACCGAAGGGTTGGCTGAAGTATGCGCATGGGTTCGAATGCGCGGGACAAGCTCGGTCCATTCGATCACGGATCCAACCGTATCAAAGAGGCCCAGACAGGCGATGGCGGGACGGCGCGGGCGCAGCATACGCTCAAAAAGGCGCACCTCGGCAAACGGGTTCTTTTCCGGCTCGCGGGCATCGGTTTCATCGCGACCTGTGCTTTTGCCAATGTTTTTGTACGCCCGGTAGGCATAGTCGAGCAGGTTCAGATTTCGAGGGTCCATCAAACCAATATTATGAATGAGACCGGCGAGCATGCGCGCGGTGTAAGCGCCTCGGCTGAACCCGAATATGAAGATGCGGTCAGGGTCTTGGTCATCTCCGTCTTCGCGTTTGCCATCGTCATAGTTTTCAACCAGAAACTGGTATGCTTCCTTGACATTCCGGTCGATGCCCCAGCCCGTGGCCAAACCCCAGATCTCAACAGCTTTGCGCACAAAATACGCCCAGCTGTTTTCCGCCCCGAAAGTGCCGACGCCGGGGTCGTAGAACACAAGTTGATCGGCATCTTTCTTCAGACATCCATAGAGGCGCAGGATATTTGTGCGGTTGCGAGCAATCTCATTAGATGTGCCATCGCATAAGAGGACAATGTTCTTGGGCATACTATTCGATTTTCTAAAATTTCTTAAACAAGTGCAACCATAGCGAGCGGTAGGCCGCGCTGTCATCTATGGTCGCGCGCCCCCTTGTCGGCAGGCGGGCTCTCGCCTAGAACCGGCCTGAGTATTTTATGCGGAGCAAACCATGCCAATGACCAATTCCCAATCCTGCTTGGCCCCGGCAATCACCTTGGGTTTCGGGGGCTCGTAAGTCAGATCCAGCATGGTTTGCTCCGCATAAAATACTCAGGCCGGT
>JBCAZO010000083.1:0-8484 GCA_038532975.1 Pseudomonadota bacterium | reverse complement strand
CGGCATCAATGTCAAGATCGTACCCGGCGCGGAAACAAACCTGAAGATCACAACACAAGATGATTTCGCTCGTGCGGAACAGATTTTGCGAGGACCAGCCGTGCAAACGCCCATTGATATCCGAACCGGCACCGGCTTTGACGTGCATCGTTTTGGTCCCGGTAATCACGTGATGCTCTGCGGTGTTGAGATCCCGCATGACCGCGGGTTGCAGGGGCATTCCGACGCCGATGTGGCCCTTCATACAGTCACCGATGCGCTCTACGGCGCGTTGGCCGAAGGCGATATCGGGCGTCATTTCCCGCCCTCTGACCCGCAATGGAAAGGGGCAGAGAGCCATATTTTCCTGCGTCATGCGGTTGATCTGGCGGCGGCGAAAGGCTTTCGCATTACCAATGTCGATCTGACGCTCATTTGCGAGTACCCCAAGATCGGCCCTCATGCCCCTTCTATGATCACGCGGCTGGCCGAGATCATGGAGCTTGATGTGGGCCGGGTGTCGGTCAAGGCCACCACCTCTGAGCGGCTTGGGTTCACCGGTCGCGAAGAGGGCATTGCCGCGCAGGCCGTTGTCACCGTGATGTCGCCATGACGTGGAGCCACATCCTTGCGACATTTTTCGGCACAGGGCATCTGCGCCCGGCTCCTGGCACCTGGGGGTCGCTTGCGGCTTTGCCAGCGGGCTGGCTGCTTCATGTTTCAGGCGGGCCGGTGCTTTTGGCCATCACAACGCTCATGGCTTTTGCAATAGGATGGTGGGCCACCACGCTGGAAACAAAAGGAAAAGACGATCATGACCCGTCCGAGATCGTGATCGACGAAGTGGTCGGGCAATGGATTGCCATTTTGCCCCTCTCCATCGGCGCGACGCATACGGGTGCGCCGATCACGGCGCTTTGGCCGGGCTGGATCGCCGCGTTCGTTCTGTTCCGGTTCTTTGACATCACCAAGCTGGGCCCAATCGGGTGGGCTGATCGTCGCAACGATGCGCTGGGCGTGATGCTTGACGATGTGATTGCCGGGGTGTTCGCAGCCATTGGCGTGCTCGCCCTGGCCTGGGTGGCGCATGGAGGCGCATCATGAGCCTGGCGCAGGATGTTCTTGACGCGGCCCGCGCCAAGGGCGTCATGATTGCCACGGCTGAGTCCTGCACCGGGGGAATGGTCGCAGCGGCGCTTACAGACATAGCGGGGTCGTCAGATGTGCTTGAACGTGGATTCGTAACCTATTCAAATCAGGCGAAAATAGATATGCTGGGCGTCTCGCCCGACACGTTAGAGGCACATGGCGCCGTATCAGAGCCGGTCGCGGTCGAGATGGCCGAAGGCGCAGTAAGAAACGCGGCTGCAGACCTGGCTATGTCCATCACCGGGATTGCTGGCCCTGGTGGGTCCGAGCATAAACCCGAAGGCCGGGTGTGCTTTGCAGTCGCCAAGTCCGGCCATGCCACACATGTCGAAACAGTTGAGTTCGGCGCGCAGGGCCGAGCCGAGGTGCGCATAGCGGCACGAGACCATGCTCTGAAGCTGCTGTTACAGGCGATGTCCTAACTTCGCGCAAAAATAGGGCGCACCCTCAAAATTACGCACAAAAATAGGGCAATCTGCAAATTGCTTAGTTTCTTGGCGATGATTGACCCGCCTGCCACTTTTTTCCGCACACGCAATACGCTTCAAGCCGCTCCAACAACAAGAATCCCAGGAAGGATGAAGACTATGAACGGAGCGGACACAGCGTGGATCATCGTGGCCACGGCCCTTGTGCTCTTTATGACATTGCCGGGGCTGGCGCTGTTTTACGGTGGGCTGGTGCGGGCGCGCAATGTGCTGAGCGTGTTTATGCAATGCTATGCGATTGCCTGTTTGATGAGCCTCATCTGGTTCATTGCCGGATATTCCATCGCCTTTGGCGACGGCAATGCCTATTGGGGCGGCTTGGGCAAGATGTTTCTCGGCGGTGTGACCGCCGACACACTGTCGGGCACCCTGCCCGAGGTTCTGTTCTTTGCGTTTCAGATGACATTTGCGATCATTACACCGGCGCTCATTGTTGGCGCATATGTCGAGCGGATCGGCTTTGGCTTTGTCCTGCTCTTCTCGGCCTTGTGGCTCTTGATCTGCTACGCTCCTGTTGCGCATTGGATCTGGGGAGGCGGGATGCTCTCGGATGGCGGCATCTTTGGCGAAACCGGTGTCAAGGATTTCGCAGGTGGCATTGTCGTGCATGAAACCGCTGGTTTGGCGGCTCTGGTGCTGGCTGTCGTTCTTGGGCCGCGCAAGAACCGCACAACCCCGCCCCATAATCCGGGCATGGTTATGGTTGGCGCGGCGATGCTCTGGGTCGGCTGGTTCGGCTTTAATGGCGGGAGCCAACTGGCCGCTGACGGTGGCGCGGCTATGGCGCTGACCGTGACGCACATTTCGGCGGCGGCCGCGTCGCTCTCTTGGGCGCTGTGGGAGCGCATTAAGTTTGGCAAATCCTCCCTCGTGGGGATGGTCACAGGCACCATTGCAGGTCTTGCGTCGATCACCCCTGCGTCGGGTTTCGTGGGCCCGGTCGAGGCCCTGATCATTGGGGGCGTGGCGGGTATCCTGTGCCAGGAGGCCGTGAGCCTCATTCGTGAAAAGCTCAAGATTGACGACACGCTTGATGTCTTTGCGGTGCACGGCGTTGGTGGCATCTTTGGAACGATCATGATTGCCGGGTTTGGCGCGGGATCTTGGGCCGCACAGTTGGGCAGCCTTGCGATTGTGGGCCTGTTCACGATTGTGGTGACGTTTGTCCTGATCAAGCTTGTTGGTCTGGTCGCGCCGCTGCGCGTGGACGAAGAGACCGAGACCAATGGTCTGGACCTCACGGTGCATGGCGAACGTGCCTATGATCTGACAAGCTGAACGCTAAGCCTTCTCAACAAGCGCCGCTGCGAAGTCTTGTGGCGGCGCTTTTGCGTCGATGAGGTCCCAAAGCGCCTCGGCGCGGCTCGACCCCAGCAACGACGCAGCTTTGGCTTTGATCCGATCGGCACGCGTGGCCATAGGCACAGGCGTATTGAGGTCGTGGATCAGCGTGACGGTATCGCCGGTTCTCAGTGTGACATTTACCCGTGCCTGCATCTCTGAAAGGGTGTTGTCTGCCACAACCTCAACCTTTTGGCGCAGGGCGACGATCGCCGGATCCTGGGTCAAAGCATTGGTGAAGCTGTCCAGCCGCGCCGTGTCATACCCCAAGAGGCACATGGCCGCGATCTGTGTGTAACTGAACTTGGCTTCCAGGCCGGTGCATGGGTTTGTCTTGTTGCACACGGTCATCCAGCGCGGATGGGTGCTGATCTTTACTTTGGCAATATTATCGGGCGGCGCATCTAACTCTGACAAGGCTTCCAGCGCGGCGTGCAATCCGTGGCAGCAGGCGTGAAACTTGTGTTGGACGGTGGGAAAGAGCCAGTCCTGCCCCAGCCCATTGAACGCGGTCAGGTCCCCTGCCCCGTGATGCGTTGGTCCAAAACCTTGAGCCGCCTCAACCGCAGACGGATCGGAGACAAAGCCCTTCGCCGTCAAAAGGGCTGCTTCGACGCCGTTGGATGCGGCCAGACCTGCGTTGAAAGGTTTCCCCATCGTCCCGAATTGCGATTTCAGACCTGAGGCGCGCGTGGCCACAAGCCCAAGCGCTGACTGCATCTGTGCGGCGTTGAGTTCCAGCAGCCGACCGGCGGCCAAACTGGCCCCAAAGGCCCCGGCCGTGGCCGTCTGATGAAAGCCGGTTTGGTAGTGATCTCGCCCGAGCCAAACTCCCACCCGGATTGAAGCTTCGACCCCAACAAGGGCGGCGCGCTGCAACTCGTCGCCGCTGGCGCCAACACGCTCAGCCATGGCCAAAGCCGCAGGAATAACCGCCACTGAGGGGTGCCCGATATGGGCAAAATGCGTGTCGTCATAATCCAGCGCGTGGCTAACCGTACCGTTCACCATCGCTGCCATGCGCGCAGGTACGCGAAATGCCGCGCCAACCAGCCCGGCCTCTGATGCGCCGCCTTCTTCCTGTGCCTGGTCACGCAGGATTTGTGCAACGGGTTCGTTTTGCCCGGCAATGGCCACAGCGGCCCAATCGAGCATTGAAAGCTGCAAGACCTCCAGAGCATCATCAGAAAAACAGACGTTGATCGCAAAGTCCGATAGAGTTTCAGACAGCTCAGCCATTGCCATAGAGCTCATTCGCGCGCGCTTCAAACGCCCGCACCACCCGCTTCATAGCTTCAAAGAAAAAGAGTTCCGCTGCGGACTGCAAGAGTTTGTTTCGAAATGCGAAATCCACATCAAATTTGACTTCGCAGCCACCCTCGTCAAGATCTCTGAAGGCCCAGTTCGACAGCATATGCTGAAACGGCCCATCAAGGTATTCGGTAGCGATATGGTGTTGTGCCCTGTTCAGGGTCACACGGCTTCCAAACCGTTCGCGGAATACTTTGAAGCTGATCACCAGATCGGCCTCCATCACCTCGGTGCCATCATCCTGTGGTGTGATCTTTCGCACCCGCGCCGCTGCCGTCCACGGCAGGAATTTCGGGTAAGACTCTACATCAGCGACAAGCTCATACATTTGCACGGCACTATAGGGCAAATGGCGGGTCTCGGCGTGGGATGGCATTCGATATGGCGCGTTGGTCAGTTGCAGTACAGTGTCAGGTGGTGTCCTCGACTGGGCCTGAAAATGCAAGACAAACCAAGGTGGGCGCGCGCTTTTGTCATGTAACTGTGTGGTGGGCGAGGCAAAGAGCGATCTGCTGCTGGCTCTGATGCAAAGCCTGTGAGGCTCAGAATCGGCCTGCGATCTTGATCCGCAAAGGTATGCCTGCTGCCACAACGGCCACATGCAGCAAGGAACAGACCACAAGCAAGGCGCTTCCGAAGACAATTTGAGAAAACAAAGGTGCTCCGCCAACCTATCGTTTCACTTTGATCTCAATTGCTGCATGCTGGTCGCAACGATTTCAAGCGGAAGGTTCGAGGGATGCGGCAGGTAGCGATTTGGGTGGCCTTAGTTTTCATATTGGTCACACCAGGATGGGCGCAAGATACGCCGCGCCCGGCCAAGGTTTTCACAGTCGCGGAACAGAGCACCGAAGTCGTTCGAAGATATCCTGGAATTGTTCTGCCAAGCCAGGAAATTGAGCTGTCCTTTCGCATCTCCGGTAATCTCATAGAATTGCCGGTGCGCGCCTCGCAACAGGTGGCGCAAGGTGATGTCATCGCACAGCTGGACACCCGCGATCTGGAATCGCAAGCCGAGCAGCTTCAAGGGTCTATTGATCAGGCACAGGCGCAGCTTGACACATTGGTGGCAGGCGCGCGCGCGCAGGAAATTGCGGCATTGGTGGCCGGTGTGGATGCCGCGAAGGCCCAGGTCATACAAGCCGAGGAGCAGGTTCAAAGATCAAGAACACTGGCCGAACGCGGCACGATTGCGGACGCAACACTGGATCAGGATGAGGCGGCATTAAGCGTGGCAGAGGCCGAACTGCGTGCACGCGAAGAAGAGCTTTCGCTGACACGCGAAGGCGCGCGGCCCGAAGAAATTGCCTCTGCCGAGGCGAGTTTGCGCGGCTTGCAGGCGCAGCTGAAAACCGTTCGGGACAGTATTTCCGACGCCACCCTGCGCGCGCCCTTTCAAGGTGTGATTGCGCGCCGTGACGTGGACAATTTTACGAATATTCAAGCAGGTCAAGCCGTGGTTCTCTTACAGGCCTTGTCCACGATACATGTGGCTTTTGATGTGCCCGCACCGGATGTCACGCTCCTCACGGCAAACGGACCAGACAACATCACCAACCAAGTGATGCTGGACGCATTGCCCGGAGAAACCTTTCCTTCCGAGACCGTTGAATTCTCACTGCAAGCCGAAAGCGGAACCCAGACGTATCGCGGCCGAGTGGCGGTGAATGTGCCCGAGACGTCCATCATTCTGCCGGGCATGGTTGCAATGGTTAGGTCGTCTGCACCGGGCATTGCGCCCCGCACCCTCGTCCCGCTAACCGCAGTCGCAGCCGCGGCAGATGGCAGCCCCATTGTCTGGCTGGTAGACGACAGCGGCGCGGTCTCTTCCAGGCCAGTGACCCTGGGCGAAATTACAGGCGACTCAGTGGAAGTCACAGAGGGCCTGCAAAGCGGAGATACGATCGTCTCGGCCGGTGTTTCATCTTTAATACCCGGAATGACAATCCGACCTATCGATAAGATAGGGGGGTAAGATCATGGATCTGGCCCGGTTTGCCATTGAAAAGCGGCTGATCTCTGCCGTTGCAACGCTTCTTATCCTGATCTCCGGCTACTTTGCCTATACCGCTTTGCCACGGTTTGAGGATCCGGAATTCATCATTCGGCAAGCGCAGATTATCACACCCTACCCCGGTGCCACAGCCGAGGAAGTGGCCGAAGAAGTAACGGATGTCATCGAGACGGCATTGCAGCAATTGCAGGGTGTCGATGAAGTGCGATCCGTGTCCTCGCCTGGGCTCAGCAATGTCTCGGTTGAGTTCACCATTGCAACAACCAAGGATTACGACGCGCTTTACCAACGCTTCGCGCAAATGCGCGCCAAGGTAGATGACGCCCAGGCCGACCTGCCCCCAAATGCGCTCGGCAGTCAGGTCTTTGATGATTTTGGAGATGTCTTTGCGGTCTATTTCGCCGTTGTCGGAGATGGGTACTCGCTCAGCGAGCTGCATGAATATGCCAAAACACTGCAGCGCGACTTGGTAACAGTGGAGGGCGTGTCCAAGGTCACACTCTCGGGCGTGCAGGAAGAGGTTATTTATGTGGAATATGCCCCGGCGCGGCTGATCGAGCTGGGTCTGGCCCCGGAGCAAATCGCCGACATTTTGACCGGGCAAAACCTTGTCACGCCTGCCGGATCGCTTGTGGCAGGCCAAACACGACTGGAATTGCGCCCCACATCCGCACTTGTTGATATTGAAGCGCTCGGCGCTCAGCTTATCACCAATCCGCAAACTGGCGTATCCTTTCGGTTATCGGACATCGCAACGATCTCGCGCGGCTTGAAAGAACCCGCCAGAACATTGCTTTATCGCGACGGCCACCCGGCAATTGGCATCGGTATTTCCAATACAATTGGCGGCAATGTTGTGAATATGGGCGAAGCGGTCAAAGAGCGCATTGAGGCGCTGACCTCCGAACGTCCGATTGGCATCGACATCCTGCCGGTCTCGGATCAATCGGTCAGCGTCAAGGAGTCTGTCGATGATTTCGTGATGAACGTGGTGTTGGCCCTTGTGATCGTCGTGGGCACGCTGTTGATCTTTATGGGGCTGCGCTCTGGTCTTCTTATGGGGGGCATTCTGCTTGTCACCGTCGCAGGCACGCTTATGGGCATGTATCTCTATGGGCTCGACATGCAGCGCATCTCACTGGGTGCACTCATCATCGCCTTGGGCATGCTCGTGGACAACGCGATTGTCGTGGTAGAAGGCACGTTGGTGCGTGTGAATAACGGTGAAAGCCCAGCGGTTGCCAGTCAAACCATAGTCGCGCAAACCAAGTGGCCCTTGCTTGGCGGTACGGTTGTTGGATTTCTGGCGTTCTCACCCATTGGGTTTTCCCCAGACAATACCGGTGAATACGCCGGCAGTCTTTTCTGGACCATCATGATTGCGCTGCTGCTTTCATGGCTTATCGCGATTTGGTTGACGCCTTATTTCTGCACCTTGATTTTAAAACCCGGGCAACCGACAGAAACAGGCGAGAACGCCCTTTTGCAGGGGTATCGCAAGTTGCTGAAACTGGCGATCCGCGTCCGCTTTGTGACAATCGCAATCATCGTCGCCCTCTTTGCCTCCGCCATTGCGATGTTCAGCCAAGTACCACCAGGCTTCTTTCCGGCCTCAACGCGGGCGCAGTTCGTCGTGGATTACTTTCTTCCCAACGGAACAGACATCGCCGAAACGCAAGCGGACCTTCTTGAGATCGACAAATATGTGCGCACTCTCGACGGTGTGACCGGCACGAATCTGGCGGTCGGCGACGGCCATTTGCGCTTTATGCTGACCTATGAAAGCGAAGACGCCAGCCCGTCCTACGGACAGCTTCTGGTCGATTTGATTGAAGTTCTCAACATCGACGATCTCAGAACCGAGCTGCAATCCTGGATTAATGTTGAATTCCCGGAAGCCTCGGCAAAGGTTTGGAAGTTTACGCTCGGTCCCGGCGGAGGCTCGAAGATCGAGGCACAATTCTCCGGTCCTGATGCCACGGTTCTTCGGGATCTGTCCGAACAGGCGAAAAAGATTATGGCCGATGCTGGCGCCATCGCCATCAAGGATGACTGGCGCGAGCAGGTGCAGGTCATTCGCCCCGTCGTTGATGAAGCGACCACACGCAGGCTTGGCCTGACTCAGGGGGAGATTTCCGGCGCACTTTACGGGTATTTGACCGGCACCAGCATCGGCACCCTCCGGGAAGGCGACAATCTGCT
>JBCAZO010000082.1:0-8487 GCA_038532975.1 Pseudomonadota bacterium | reverse complement strand
TCCGCGCCCAGCAGTGCAAAATTCAATCGGCGCAAGAAGATCGTGTGCTTGCACGGTGCGCTGACCAATCCAGCGGATCGGGCGCAGGCCCTGATCACGGGTGACCACCATATCGCCGGTCTGAAGCGTCTCAATCGCGCGTTCGCCTTGCCCGGTCAGGATGCGAACACCGGGCGTGAAGCAAACCAACTGGTCAAGTGCGGTTCGTGCCATAGCGTCCGCGCTTGGCGGTTCCGTGGGCAAGGCTTTGGCCACAGCTGTATTTACTTGCTGCAAGGCGTCATCAGGCGCGCGCATATCCAAGCCGGGTGAAACTTGGCGCGCCCGCGCCGTTGCGTTGCGCGGATTTGGCAATGGTGTTTCAACGCGTGTCCGGATGTGATCTGGCGCGATAACTTCCAACACGCGATCTGTTTTCAAAGGTAGATAACCAGATTCTGACCTTGGTTCTTCGGGCGCATGCCACACGCCACTATTAGCAAAAACTGTCATGTATCAGCCCCCCGGCTGGTGACCAATCCGGCCAACCTGGCGCATACCACGCGCCGTTTGTTACACGTCAAAACCACCATCTCACTGCTCGTTTGTGTTTATGGCTAGCACAATACTCTTGCTGCCTGTTTAACACCCACCAACGGCAGGTCTTTGCAGGGAATGAGGCCGAAACGAGGTCTTTTTTAGCCGGCAGCGAAAATTCAGGCGTGGGCAACAGGCCTGGAACCGCAAAGCCAAAACGCTCTAAAGCCCTAATTCAGAACGCTTTTTCTTGGTCAGAGCGGCTGCAACCATGTCGTAGGACATCACAATATGTTCATATAGCTCAGCATCAGATAACCCCGGGTCTTCATAAACTTGAAGCCACTTCATCCCCCGCGACGCGAGATAAGGGGCAGGGCGGATACCAGGGCTGTCCTGCAAGACCTCATATGCGATCTCGCTGGCTTTGAAGGTATAGGCGTCACGCCCCTCATTCCATCCCGCAATGGCAAAGACCTTGCCGCCGACTTTCCAAACATCGGCATTGCCCCATTGCACCACATGGCTGGTGGCCTTCAGACCCGCACAAAACGCGTTGAAATCATCCCGGCTCAACATCAGAATTGCCCGCCCGCTATCTCAATCGCCTGTCCATTCACACTTTGTGATCCCGGACCACAAAGCCAGAGTACGGCGGCGGCCACTTCTTCTGGTGCAATCAGACGTTTGTGTTTGTTCGCGTCGACCATAATGGCGCGAGCGGCCTCCTTATCAATGCCGGCACGGGTGCTGATGGCCTCGATATTGCGCGTCACAATATCGGTGTCCACGTAACCAGGGCAAAGCGCATTGAACGTGATCTCTGAGCCCAGGTAATCCTCACTCAAGGCGCGAATCAGCCCCATAAGCCCATGTTTGCTGGCGGTATAGGCCGATGCGCCTTTGAGCCCCTTGAGCCCTGCGATCGATGAAACGGCAATGACACGGCCCCACCCCGCACCATGCATCGAGTTCAGAGCCTCGCGAATGGTCCAGAAGGCGCCATCCAGATTTGTGGTCATGATCCGCCGCCAAAACTCTGTGTCGGTCTTGTGCAGGGCACGCCCCTCGGCAATGCCAGCATTGGGCACAACAATCGAAATCGGTCCCCTGGCCTCAACCGCCTGGGCAAATCCATCGACGACGCTGGCCTCATCGCTCACATCCATGACCAGCGGATGAAGAATACCCCCTGCAGCGTTTTGCAACACCTCCTTACGGCGCCCAGTGATGGTGACGTCCGCGTCGGCCTTGGCCAGCGCTTGCGCAATGGCAAGCCCGATGCCCGTGCCGCCGCCTGTGACCAACGCATGTTTTCCGCTCAGCATGATTTGTCCTCCTGTCCACAACACTCGCCCGAACCACAGGCCTTGCCAAGCCTCGCATTTCAGGGTGTGACAAGGGCGTGGAAAATTGCAATTTTCCATCCTGAAGTTTTGCAAAATTCCAACTCTGCGAAAGGATTGCGCATGCTCAAATGGATCGACATTCCGCCAGTATGGCTTTTGCTTGCAATTATCGTGGCTTGGCTTCAGGCCGCGCATTTTTCGGCCGGGCTGAGCTTCGGAGGGGCCTGGGCCGATTTTGTTGGTGGCCTGTTTGTGGGGGCGGGCCTCTTGTTCATGGCTTTCGCGCTCTACGAGATGCGCCGCTTCAAAACCACACCGATCCCCCACATGGAGGCCGACCGGCTGGTCACCACGGGGATCTTCAAACTCTCGCGCAACCCTATCTACCTTGGTGACACCCTCATTCTGACCGGACTCATCCTGCGCTGGGACGCAGTTTTGTCACTGCCCCTGATTCCCGTCTTCGTCTGGATTATCGAACGCCGCTTCATCATTCCCGAAGAAGACCGTCTGCGCCGCAAATTTCGCGCCGATTTCGCGCGGTATTGCCAAAATACGCGACGTTGGCTGTGACCCTGCGACAATCGCAGCATTCCAACTTCAGAAAGAATGTGAAATATAACGCGCCTGACCTAGAATCCGTTGAGACACACGCCAACCATGCGGTGACGTATCCGTAGCCAAGACACGGGGGACTAAGACATTGAAGATCGGAACACCTAAAGAGGTTGCCGAGGGTGAAAACCGGGTCGCGATGACGCCTGACTCGGCCCTGCAACTGCAAAAGCTCGGACACGAGTGTGCGATTGAGGCCGGTGCTGGCCTGGCGGCGGGGTTTTCCGACGCTGATTACAAAGAGGCCGGTGTTGAGGTGATTAAGTCCGCCTCGGCCCTGTGGAAGGCTAGCGACATCGTTGCCAAAGTCCGCGTGCCCACCGATACCGAGATCAAACGCTTGCGCAAAGGCCAGACCCTGATTTCCTTCTTCAACCCCGGTGGCAATGAAAAACAGATGAAGGCCGCCGCCGACAAGGGCGCCACGGTCATTGCCATGGAAATGGTGCCGCGGATCAGCCGCGCGCAGAAGATGGATGCGCTGAGCTCCATGGCCAATATCGCAGGCTACCGGGCTGTTATTGAGGCGGGCAACAACTTTGGCCGCTTCTTCACCGGTCAGGTGACTGCAGCGGGCAAAGTTCCCCCAGCCAAAGTACTCGTGGTTGGCGCCGGTGTTGCGGGCCTTGCCGCGATCGGCACTTCGACCTCGCTAGGGGCTATCACCTACGCCTTCGACGTGCGTCCCGAAGTGGCCGAACAGATCGAGTCGATGGGCGCTGAATTTGTATTCCTCGACTTTGAAGACACACAGCAAGACGGCGCTGAAACAGGCGGTTACGCCGCTCCCTCCAGCCCGGAATTCCAGGCCAAACAGCTGGAAAAATTCCGTGAAATGGCCCCGGATATCGACATTGTCATCACCACGGCCCTCATCCCCAACCGGGATGCGCCCATCCTTTGGACCAAGGACATGGTCGAGATGATGAAGCCGGGCTCGGTCATTGTGGACCTTGCCGCTGAACGCGGCGGCAACTGTGAGCTGACCCAAAAGGACGAGAAAATCGTCACCGACAATGGCGTGACCATAGTGGGCTACACCGATTTCCCATCACGCATGGCCTCACAAGCCTCAACACTTTATGCCACCAACATTCGCCACATGATGACCGACCTGACGCCGGAAAAAGACGGCAAGGTCGTGCATGACATGGAGGATGACGTGATCCGCGGGGCCACCGTGACGCACGCAGGCGAAGTCACCTTCCCGCCGCCACCGCCCAAGATTCAAGCCATCGCGGCACAGCCCAAGAAAGAAGCGCCACGCGAGCTGACACCGGAAGAAAAGCGTGCCGAAGAACTGGCCGCGTTCAAGAAACAAACAGTGCAGCAGATCTCGCTTCTGGGGGTTGGCGGTGGGCTGATCCTGCTTGTGGGCCTCGTCGCCCCTGCCAGCTTCATGCAGCACTTCATCGTATTTGTTCTCTCGGTCTTTGTCGGCTTCCAGGTGATCTGGAACGTGTCGCACTCGCTGCATACGCCGCTCATGGCCGTGACCAATGCCATCTCGTCGATCATCATCCTGGGCGCGCTGATCCAGATTGGATCAAGCTCGTTTTTGATCACATTGATGGCGATGCTGGCGGTGTTTATGGCAGCAATTAACATTTTTGGCGGCTTCCTGGTCACACGGCGCATGCTCGCCATGTTCCAGAAATCGTAAGGGGACAGGGTTATGGAATTCGGATTTACCACTGCCGCTTACGTTGTTGCTGCGGTTTTGTTCATCTTCTCGCTAGGCGGGCTGTCGGGCCAGGAAAGCGCAAAACGCGCTGTGTGGTACGGCATTGTCGGCATGGCGATTGCCGTGCTGGCGACGCTCATCGGACCCGGTCAGGGGCTTTGGCTTCTTTCGCTTGTACTGATCGCACTTGGTGCTGTCGTGGGCTATCAACTCGCCACGCGGGTTCAAATGACACAGATGCCCGAGCTTGTGGCCATAATGCATTCGCTTGTGGGCCTCGCGGCGGTCTTTGTGGGCTTTAACGCCGACATCATGATCAACACCATGAGCAGCCTTTTTGCCGAGAACGATCTTGTGCTCGGCGCGGCCAAAGACGGCGGGTATCAGGCCATTGGCCTGCCCGCTGCGATCTACAACGAGCTGTCCTCGTTCGGTCAGCTCATTGCCAAGAAGACATCCGTGGAAATCACCATCCTGCGGGTCGAACTGGTGCTTGGCATCTGGATCGGTGCTGTGACCTTCACCGGTTCGGTGATTGCCTATGGCAAGCTTGCAGGCAAGGTGGACAGTGCGGCCAAACAGCTGCCCGGCGGGCATATGCTCAACGCGGCGGCCGCAGGTGGCTCACTCCTTCTGGCGATGATGTATCTGGGCGGTTCGGGCAGTTGGACCCTGGTCCTTCTGACGCTTCTGGCGCTGTTCATCGGGTATCACCTGATCATGGGCATCGGCGGTGCGGATATGCCTGTCGTGGTCTCCATGCTCAACAGTTACTCTGGCTGGGCAGCGGCGGCCATTGGCTTCAGCCTCGGCAATGACCTTCTGATCGTTGTGGGTGCGCTCGTGGGCTCGTCCGGTGCGATCCTCAGCTACATCATGTGCAAGGCGATGAACCGCTCATTCATCAGCGTGATCCTCGGCGGCTTCGGCGGCGCTGCGGGTGAGCAGATGGCCGTGGAAGGCGAACAGGTGGCGATTGATGCCGACGGTGTGGCAGCTGCGCTCAATGAGGCCTCCAGCGTCATCATCGTGCCAGGCTACGGCATGGCGGTCGCCCAAGCGCAGCAGGCCGTTTCTGAGCTGACCAACAAGATGCGTGCGGCGGGCAAGGAAGTTCGCTTTGCCATCCACCCGGTTGCCGGGCGTCTACCGGGGCACATGAACGTGCTTCTGGCAGAGGCCAAGGTGCCCTACGACATCGTGCTGGAGATGGACGAGATCAACGAGGACTTCCCCGAAACGGATGTGGTCATCGTCATCGGCTCCAATGACATCGTGAACCCCGCGGCTCAGGACGATCCGAACTCACCCATTGCCGGGATGCCGGTGCTGGAAGTATGGAAAGCCAAGCAGGTGTTTGTCTCCAAACGGGGGCAGGGCACAGGCTATTCCGGCATCGAAAACCCGCTCTTCTACAAAGAGAACACCCGCATGTTCTATGGCGACGCCAAGGACAGTGTGAGCACACTCTTGCCGAAAGTGGGTTGAGCGCAGAGTGTTGAGAATTGGGAAAGGCCCGCCGGTTTGGTGGGCCTTTTTCGTTTTGCGAGGGCAGCATCTTCAGACTCATGTCCAAACACAAATGGCGCGACTTACAAGGTTCAACTGATGTCAGACGTCACGCTGACAGCACCTTCCGGAACACGACCTTATCGTCGCCCTTTTCCCAGAAGTCGCGAATGCGTGCCTCTTCTTGATATCCGACTGCGCGGTAGAACCGTCTGGCCCCTGAAAACATCTCAGTGCCAGACGTTTCCACGATCAGCATGCGCTGGTCTGTCTTTCGCAGCCGTTCTTCGACACCGGAAACAAGAGCCGCACCGCACCCTTGCCCATGCACTTCGGGAAGCACGGCCAGAGCCAAAATGTTCCAGGTCCCGTTGGTTAGGTCTTCGGGGATGGTATATGCCAGACCCACGGCCACTTTCTGCACGTGGCAACTTAGCCAGAAGGCTTCACTCTGCCCCTCTAGAAAAGGGGTCATCATCTCGGCCAGCATATCGCTTGGGAAAAGTTCGGTGCCATCCAGCACCTGCCGCAGCGCCGAAATATCGGCTGCTGTTGTTGGTTTCACAATAATATCTGTCATGAGAAATATCCTTATCTGTTGTCCAGTTGTGCATTGACCGACCGCAGCCCCAGTTGCGTGATGCGATAAGGCAGGCTGTTGCGGGAATGAATGAGTTTGCGCTTTCGCAATCTGTCAAAGAGAGGAAGGGTACAACCGGCCAATACATGGCCGTCCCGCGTAAAGCAGGTGACATGCCGGACCTTGCCATTGCCCATGCGTTCGAAATGGATTGCACCACCCTGCGCGAGCACATGCAGCACGCGCTGTTCGTGTTTTGAGATATTCACTGTTTTGTCTCGTGGATTTAGGTCAGCCCAAAAGGCACCCGGCGTCTCGCGCGGGTGTCTTTGAAATGGAATTGGCCCGGGTCGGTTGGGCCTAGCGGCTGACCGCAATCGTAGACATAAACTCTCCGTCGTTCGCGTGTTGCGATACGTGAGCGGGACTTAGGCCATTGACGGAGGCGAGACAAGGGCAAGCTGCAGCCTCCGGCTGTGCGAGATGCACTTACCACACTGCACCGATGCAATACCGACGTGATACCGACGTTGCGATCTGGCCTGATTTTGAGACTCTGAGCAGGCGCGGAAACGAGGTTGCAATGCCGACAGGTACCCAGTGTGTTCGGGCAATCGAGTCCCATGCCTGAAATGCAAGTCAGGTATACCATTGCATCCCTCTAACTATTTGATGCGACAAATAAATCTATTTCCATGGATAGGGTAGGGCGCTAGGTTGCGCGCGACTCATGAGTGTTTTTGCCATGCCCCCGATCCAAGACCACCCCCTGCGCTACCAGCTCGCTAACGAGCTCCACGCGCGCCCCTTCCCAACCGTCCAGGCCCCTGCAACCGCTGTGTTTTTAGCCCTCAAGCGCCTCGACAGCGCCGCGGCCAGAGACCGGGGTGCCGATCTTGAACACCTGATTGCCCTGCTCGACCGCTACGGCGCGCCACACCCGCAACCCGATGCCTCGCACTACTCCGGCGACCTGGGCCTATATCACCTGAAATGGGAAAGCCATACCGAGTTCGTGACCTATACGGCCTTTCGCGACGGGATCAGTGAACGGCCCTTCGATCCGGCTGATTTCGAGGTTTTCCCCTCGGACTGGCTTGATAGTCTGCCAGGGCATCGTGTGACCTCGGCCTTGATCCGTGTTGAAACCGGCAAGGACGATGCAAGTTTTCATGACGATATCATTGACCATTTTGTGTCCGAGAGCGTGGCCGTCGCGCGTGTCCTTGATGACACGGCCACTGTCGCTGGGGATTTCCGGATCGACGGCGCGGGCCACCTTCGGTTTCTTATCAGCGCCTCAGAGGAAACCGGCGCGCGGCGGATCGGCCGGATCATTCAGCGCCTGTGCGAGATTGAGACCTACAAAACCATGTCTATGCTCGGACTTGCGCGAGTGCGGGACATAGGGCCAGAATTGGGTGTCCTTGATCAGCGCCTCACGCAGCTCATTGGCAATATGCCAGGTGGATCGGTAAAGGCAGAGGATACGCTGGACGATCTTTTGGCCATTTCGGCAGAACTGGAAGGTATGGCAGCGCGCTCATCTTACAGGTTCGGGGCATCCGCGGCCTATGAGCAGATCGTCAAACAGCGTATCGAAGTTCTGCGCGAAGAGCGCTTCGAAGGCCGTCAGACCTTTGGTGAATTCATGATGCGTCGCTACGATCCTGCGATGCGCACGGTGCGCTCGACCAAAGAGCGCCTTGACGCCATGGCAGACCGCGCCATGCGTGCCGGTGAGCTGTTGCGAACGCGGGTGGACGTGGAACGCAGCGCTCAGAACCAGGACGTGCTCGAAAGCATGAACCGCCGCGCCGACCTGCAACTGCGGCTGCAGCGGACGGTGGAGGGGCTCAGTGTTGTGGCCATCAGCTATTATGCGGTGTCATTGGCCGGTTATGTGCTCTACCCGCTGGCTGAACCCACGGGGCTCAGCAAAGACATGCTGAGCGCGATTGTGGCGCTCCCGATGCTGCTACTTGTGTGGTGGATGGTGCGGCGGATTAGGCGGAAGCTGGAGTAATGGGCTGAGTCCGCTATGCGGACAAAGCTGCCTTTCACTCAAGGTTCCTAAACTCATCGCAAAACTCTTAAATAGAGAGCCCAACGCTGACTTTTACGGCAACGCCATTTGGAGGCAGTTGAAGTTGATTAAACAAAGGCACGTCTCTCAACGCTGGAAAGTGTCAAGGTCACCGAGCGGCAAAAAAAGAAAATGGTAGTGAATTGAT
>JBCAZO010000081.1:0-8519 GCA_038532975.1 Pseudomonadota bacterium | reverse complement strand
GTTGGCACCTTCATCAGCGCGGCCAGACGCATCGCAGGTCGCGCGTAGTCGGTGAAACACATGAAGGTGCCGCCATAAGGCTTGATCCCGCCATGCAGGGCCATGCCGTTCATTGCAGCAGCCATACCGTGTTCGCGGATGCCGTAATGGATGTAGCGGCCCTTGCGGTTGGTGTCGTCAAAGACGGTCATGTCACCGGATTTGGTGTTGTTGGATCCAGACAGGTCTGCCGACCCGCCAATGGTTTCTTTCATGATCGGGTTGACCACTTCGAGCACCATTTCGCTCGACTTGCGGGTCGCAACCTTTGGGGCTTCGTCTGAGATCTGCTTTTTCAGCGCCCGGATGCGAGAGGACAAGGATTTAGGCACATCACCGGCCATGACACGGGCAAACTCGGCCTGACGGCGCTCGGACTGTTCCGCTAGGCGCGCAGCCCAGGCCGCATGATCCTCTGCCCCGCGTTTTCCGATGGTTTCCCAGGCGGATTTTACATCGTCGGGCACTTCAAACGGTCCATAGGGCCAGCCATAGGCCTCCTTGGCCGCCCGAAGCTGTTCCGGATCGGTGAGCGCACCGTGACCTTTCGAGGTGTCCTGTGCCGCATGGCCCAGTGCGATGTGGGTTTTGCAGGCGATCATTGTTGGACGACGACTCGTTTTCGCTTTGGTCAGCGCGGCATCAATCTCTTCGGGATCATGCCCGTCGCATTCCAGCACCTGCCAGCCCGAAGCGCGGAAGCGTTTGACCTGATCGGTGCGGTCGGCCAGGTCAACCTTGCCGTCGATGGTGATGTTGTTGTTGTCCCAAAGCACAATCAGCTTGCCGAGGCCCAAACGCCCGGCCAGGCCAATGGCCTCTTGGCTCACGCCTTCCATCAAACAGCCATCGCCGGCGATGACATAGGTGTGGTGATCCACAAGCTTTTTGCCGAAGCGGGCCCGCAGTGCCTCCTCAGCGATGGCAAAACCCACGGAATTGGCGATGCCCTGGCCCAGGGGTCCGGTGGTGGTTTCGATCCCGTCATGCAGAAAGTTTTCCGGGTGTCCGGCGGTGATTGATCCCCATTGCCGGAAATTCTTGATCTGATCGAGCGTCATGCCAGCATATCCGGTGAGGTAGAGCAGCGAATAGATCAGCATCGAGCCGTGACCAGCCGAAAGGATGAACCGGTCGCGATCCGGCCAGAGCGGCGCGCTGGCATCAAATTTCAGGTGTTTTTCAAACAGCACCGTGGCCACATCGGCCATGCCCATTGGCATGCCGGAATGGCCCGAATTGGCGGCATGAACCGCATCAAGAGTGAGTGTGCGAATGGCAGCAGCTTTGGTCCAATGATCGGGGTTTGCAGTGCGCAGAGCGGCAATATCCACGGGGCAGCTTCCTTTGGGGTTAGGTCCTGTTGGGCAGGTGCATATCAGCCCACTCTCAAAGATCAAGCGCATCAGGCCTGCGATTTGCACCGAGGGGCGCATTTTGCCTACCCTTTGGCTAAAGCGTCTCGCCTTTACCCTGAGACACCAGCAAAAGGCGAAACGCGTGCATCGATTGAGGGCGCTCGGCGTTGCGCGGCACTCTGTGATTCAGGTTTATCGCGAAACGCTTTAAACTAACCTTCAAATAGGCACCCAGACGATTCGCGATGTGCTGGATGCCGCAAGGCGACAGGGACAGAGGATTATGAGCGAAATAGAAGAGTATCAGCGCAGAATCAGCGCCGCGCTGGATCGTATTGGTCAGCAGCTGGAGGCGCGTAGCGATACCGGCGATGGTCAGGCGACTGCAGAGCTTCAACAGGCTTTGGAGGACGAAAAACTGGCCAATGAACAACTCGAAGAGCGCGTTAAGTCGTTGAAAGATGCCAAAGAAGCTGTGATGGCAGAGCTTGATCAGGTGCGCACACAAAGCACGCAGGCTCTGGCAAAGCTGGATCGACAACTCCAGTCCCTGCGTCAAGCCAATGAGCAGCTGCGGCAAAACAATACCGCCTTGCGGATTGCCAATTCTGAAGGGGTCGGCGAAGCGCATTTGATCAACAAGTCCATGATGGCCGAGTTGGAAAGCCTGCGTGCCAGCCGGGATGCGGACCGTGCCGAAACCGATGCGGTGATGACCGAGTTGCAAGCCTTGATCGACAGCGCCTCGGATGCTGGCGCAAATGAGCAGGAGAATGCCTGATGCCGGAAGTTGATGTGGAAATCGGTGGTCGCAAGTTTGAAGTTGCCTGCCAGCAGGGCGAAGAACATTACTTGCGGGCTGCAGCCGCCATGCTGGACGAAGAAGCGAGCCTTCTGACAGCGCAGATCGGGCGTATTCCCGAGGCGCGGATGTTGCTGATGGCGGGGCTGATGCTGGCCGATAAGACGGCGGGCGTTCAGGATAAGCTGCGCGAATCCGAAGACAAGATGATCGAGAAAGAGGCGGAGCTGGATCAGCTTCGTAACGCCCAGCCTGGCGAGGTGCAGCGCATTGAGGTGCCTGTGGTGCCACGCGCGGCGCTGGATGCACTGGATGCTTTGGCCAAGCGGGCTGAGGCGCTGGCGGAACGTGCCGAATCTACTTGAATTTCGCCCTTTAAAATTCTGATAAAAAAGAAACTCCGGTGCCTTAGCAGCACCGGAGTTTTTTTGATGGTTACGATAGGAAGAGTTTACGCCACCATCTTTTCAACTGCGTCTCCGAAAGAAGACGGTGTGGGGACAATGGTCACACCAGCCTCCTGCAGAATGTCGACTTTCTCCTGTGCGGATTCGCCAAAGGCGGACACGATGGCCCCGGCATGGCCCATGCGGCGTCCTTTGGGGGCCGAAAGACCCGCAATATAGGCCGCAACCGGTTTGCTCATGTGATCCCGGATGTATTCGGCGGCCTCGGCCTCTTGCGGCCCTCCAATCTCGCCGACCAGAACCACGGCGTCTGTGTCGGGATCAGCTTCGAACAGCTCAAGGATGTCCTTGAAGCTCGATCCGTTTATCGGATCTCCGCCGATGCCGATGGACGATGACACGCCAATGCCGCGCTCGCTCATCTGGCTGGCCGCCTCATATCCCAGCGTGCCTGAGCGTCCGACGATACCCACGCGACCAGGCTTGTAGATATGCGGCGGCATCAGACCGGCAAAACCTTCACCCGGTGTGATGATACCCGCGCAGTTCGGGCCAATTAGGCGCATGCGCTTTTCTTCCTTGTAGCGACGCATATAGCGTTTGACGTGAATCATGTCCTGCGCCGGGATGCCGTCAGCGATGCAGACACAGGTTTTGATCCCGGCGTCTGCGGCTTCCATGATGCTGTCGGCAGCAAAGGGCGGGGGCACAAAGCTGACCACGAGGTCGGCCCCGGTTTCGGCCACTGCCCCTTTCACGGTGTTGAACACAGGCAGCCCCAGATGTTTGCTGCCGCCTTTGCCCGGTGTCACGCCGCCCACGACATTGGTGCCATGGTTGATCATGTCCTGGGTGTGAAAGCTTCCGATGCGGCCGGTGATCCCGGTGACAAGAACCTTGGTGTCTTTGTTGATGAGAATAGCCATCAGCTTGCCTCCGCCATTTGAGTTGCGCGCCATGCGGTGACGACTTTTTCCGCCGCCTCGGCCAGTGAGCTTGCTGTTTCAATGTTCAGACCGCTCTCTGCGAGGAGTTGAAGACCTTCCTCGACATTTGTGCCCGACAGGCGCACGACCAGGGGCATTTTCAGGTCAAGCTCCTTGACCGCGAGGATCACGCCCTCTGCGATCCAGTCGCAGCGGTTGATGCCTGCGAAAATGTTCACGAGGATGGCTTCGACATTGGGGTCGTTGAGCACCGCCTTGAAGGATTTCAAAACCCGTTCGGGACTTGCGCCGCCACCCACATCGAGGAAGTTTGCAGGCTCGCCACCGGCCATCTTGATCATGTCCAGAGTCGCCATGGCCAGGCCAGCTCCGTTCACGATACAGCCGATTTCCCCTTCAAGGCCGATGTAGTTCAGACCGCGATCTCCAGCATAGGTTTCGCGTGGATCTTCCTGACTCTTGTCGCGCAGCTCGGAAATCTTGGGGTGCCTGTAGAGCGCGTTGGTATCAAAGCTCACCTTGGCATCAAGCGCCACGATCTCATTGCTGGTGGTCACCACGAGTGGGTTGATCTCGACCATATTGGCGTCCATTTCGGACATCATCTGATAGCAGCCCATGATGGTTTTGCTGGCCTGCGCGATGAGCTGTGGCTCAAGCCCAAGCGAAAAGGCAATTTCACGCGCCTGGAAGGCCTGCATACCCACGGCGGGGTCAACAACCGAGCGAATGATCGAATCCGGTTCTTCAGCAGAGATCTCTTCGATCTCCATGCCGCCTTCGGCAGAGGCGACCACAACCACACGTTCCAGTTTGCGATCCATCACGAAGCCCAGGTATATTTCCTGCGCAATATCCGTTGCCTCTTCGATGTAAAGGCGGCTGACCATTTTGCCCTGAGGCCCGGTTTGATGGGTCACAAGCTTGCGCCCCAGCATCCATTGCGCGGCATCCCAAATCTCTTCTTCGCTTTTGCAGATACGAACGCCACCCGCTTTGCCGCGAGCACCGGAATGAATTTGCGCTTTGACCACCCAAGAGTCGCCCGAAAGCTCGGAGCAGCGGTACACTGCCTGTTCCGGACTATAGGCAATGCCCCCGCGTGGAATGTTCACGCCGAATTTGCTGAGCAGTTTCTTGGCCTGGTATTCGTGGATATCCATCAAAAGGATCCTCCCTAAAAGTGTCTGAGCCTAACGTGGCGGAAAGCAGTTCTTTTCGCTATGTCCCTGCGGGTAAGAAATTGCGCACCGCGGGTAGGCGCGGGCTACCCGTTGAACGGGTTTCTGGATGCGATGGGATGCGGGGGTGTGAAATTTCTTATCAATGTCATAGCGTTTTGGCTACGTGCCATTTCAAAAAGATGTGGAATTTTGCAAAATTCCACATTGGAAAATTGCAATTTTCCAATTCCCTAGCGGCAAACACGCTATTACAAAATGCGGCGTATCGGTTCGCGATTGCAGAAAATAATAAGTTGTCCCGCGTTCTCGACCGCTTGATATCCACGTCGCTCCAATTCACGCAAGAAAACTCCGCGCCCGACATAGCGTTCAATGTCACGCAGCTTCCGCCGGACCACGCTTCCATCGCGCGCAGCTTTCGCGCCAAAGACTTCAGCCATCCAGGCTTCCGGCGTTATCGAGCCATTATTCCCCATGGCCGATACTTCATCCGATTTGATTAAAACCTGATTAACCTCACCCCGGCGTCACCAGATCCCCCGGACGCTCGCCCTTCAGGAATGCTTCCAAGTTATCGATGGCGCGATGGCCCATTGCCTCTCGCGTGCCATCCGTGGCGCTTCCCAGATGCGGGGCCAGAACAATGTTCTCATAGCTTAGAAAGCGCGGATCAAGCGCAGGCTCATTGTGATACACGTCCAGACCCGCCGCAGACAGTTTACCGCTATCGAGCGCATCAAAGAGCGCATCCTCATCCACCACGTCACCACGGGCCGAATTCACCAGGATTGCGCCGGGTTTCAGCGCGCCAAACACCTCGGCATTAATCATCTTGTAAGTGTCCGCGCCGCCGGGGCAATGCAGGGAAAGAAAGTCAGACTGCGCCGCAACCTCTGTCATCGAACCCAACTGTTCGGCGTTGCCATTCGCGGCCTTGATGTCGTCGGGCACTTGCCAGGCATCCTGAAACACCACGCGCATGCCAAACCCGTTATGCGCCCGGCGCGCCATCGCTTGACCGATACGGCCAAAGCCAATGATACCAAGCGTGGCCCCGGTGACTTTCTTGCCGATCATATGCGTGGGCCGCCATCCTTCCCAGTTGCCTGCACGTGTTTCACGCTCACCCTCACCAATGCGGCGCGCGGCGGCAAACATCAGGCCCATAGCCAAGTCTGCCGTGCAGTCGGTGAGCACATCAGGCGTGTTGGTGACCGCGATACCATTGGCGTGCGCCGCGTCGATATCGATGTGATTGAAACCAACGCCGTAATTAGCAAAGATCTTCAGCTTGCCTTTGGCGGCAGGGTAAAACTCCGCCGGGATCTTGTCCGACACGGTCGGCATGATCACGTCATAGGTTTCTGCCGCCTGCATCCACTCATCATGGCTCATGGATGTGTCGGGATTGCGCAGCGTCACTTCGCCAAGCCCGGCCTGCTCAAGACGGCTCTCTGCCGCCTTGGGCCAGGCCCTGGTCACCAATATTTTCATTTATCTTCCAGTCCTTCAGGCCGCTTTTGCGACCGGCGCGTTCACATTCGGTGTGGTCGCACGGAACTGTGCCTGTGCCGCGGCCACGCCGGACCCTGGCTCAATTTTCGCCCCGGCGTCAACCAGCGCCATTTCCGCCGCTGAAATCGCACCGCACAGCATGACTGGGTTGAGAGAGCCCAGATGCCCGATGCGGAAGGCTTTGCCCATCAGTTTGTTGAGGCCCGTGCCCAGCGAGGTCTGGTACTTGTAGTAGGCGGTCGAGATCACGTCGCGTGCGTCCACACCCTCAGGAGCGTAAATCGCCGAAACGGTGTCTGAATGCCATTCAGGACCGCGCGCCACCAGTTCACATCCATCCCAAGCATCCACAGCAGCGCGAACGCCTTCTGCTAAGCGCTTGTGACGCGCCCAGATGCTTTCCATGCCCGTTTCCACCATCATGTCGAGCGAGCACCGCAGGCCACGCAGCAGTTGGGTCGCAGGCGTGTATGGGAAATAGCCCGTGTCATTTAGCTTGATCATATCTTCAAAGCTGAAATAGCAGCGCGCCATACCGGCGTCTTCAAGCGCCTTGTTTGCGGCCAATGCCTTTTCGGACGCCCCGAGAATGCCAAGACCGGCAGGCAGCATGAAGCCTTTCTGTGAGCCGGACACGGCGAGGTCCACGCCCCATTTGTCCATTTCAAACTCAATCGAGGCAATCGAACTGACGCCATCTACAAAGAGCATCGCCGGGTGGTTCGCCGCATCAAGCGCCTTGCGGACACCTGCGATGTCCGAGGTTACACCAGTGGCAGTTTCGTTCTGCGTCGCAAACACCGCCTTTATCTTGTGGTTTTTATCCGCTGCAAGGCGCGCGGCGTATTCTTCCACGGGGACACCCTTGCCCCATTCAACGTCAATGACGTCGACGTCAAGACCAAGACGTTCGGCCATGTCGACCCACAAGAGCGAGAATTGCCCAAAGCGCGACATCAAAACTTTGTCGCCTTTCTGAAGCGTGTTCTGGATGGCGGATTCCCACGCGCCGGTGCCTGATGAGGGGAACACAAAAATCCGACCCTGTTCCATGCGGTAGGCCTTCTTCAGATCAGTCAGCAGACCCTGGACAAAATCCGGAAAATCTGGGGCGCGCATGTCTTCCATGGGCAGGTTCATCGCCTGACGTACAGGCTCTGGCACATTTGTTGGCCCGGGAATGTAAAGGTGCTGAAATCCGTTCATTGTCGTCGCGCTCCATACTCTGTCTCTTTAGGCGACCGAGCTAACATGCAATTTTCGTCTGAAAAGAGGGTTTTTTCGCCAAAGCGCCCGAAACTGCCCGAAGGGTGGGTAATTCCTACCCGCAAGGGTGAGAAAAAGCCGAAAAATCCCGGTCGGCATACTTTTGTATGCGGAATTTTCTTTTGATTTCATCGGGTTCTGATGTTCTAGTGTCGTAAAGCATACCATCTGAAACTGGGCAGATGGCTATAGTCGAAAGAGAGATTCGGTATGAAAATTGCCCGGGATATGATGGCATTGGCTCAAAACCCTCCCATTCCGACAGAAGACCTGCCTCAAGTGATTGTGGCAGATCGTCAATTGATCGTGTGTCAGGGAATCGGGTCTCTGGTAGCGCAGATTGCAGAGGTCGTGCTTGGTGAATATGCAACTGACAAAGCCAGCCTCAAGGCGTTGCTGTCGAGAGCAACGGGAAAGACGATCCTGATCCTTGGTGTGCGTCTGGCGGATGGCGATTTGACCCATGTGCTTGATATGGTGCGCAAAGATCATCCTGAGGTGATGGTTGTCGTGGTGGCCGAGGACAGCGAGTTTGCCTTTATCCGCACGGCGATCAAATCCGGGGCCAATTCAGTCTGCATGATGGGACAGGTGCTCACCAGCCTGCCGCGCATTCTGGGCAAGCTGATCGAGGGACATTCGATTGTACCCACGGATATCCTTCGGAAACTCACCTCCGAGGCAGCCGATACCCTGTCGCGGCGCGAGCATGAGATCCTTGGTCTACTGGGCGACGGTCTGACAAATTTCCAGATTTCCGCGCGGCTGGGCCTCAGCGAGAACACGGTGAAGTATTACCTCAAAGCGATCTATCAGAAGCTTGAGGTGAACTCCCGCGGGGCGGCCATCGCGAAATATGTGGCAGGGAATTACTGAGCAGTTGATGTCTGCTGTGCGGACTAAGAAAACGTCCCTTGGAATTAGTGTTAAGCCGCGCGATGGCCAGACCGCGGGGTGGCGATTGGTCAGCGTATGCGCGTCGATCAAAGGATATGAGGATT
>JBCAZO010000080.1:0-8542 GCA_038532975.1 Pseudomonadota bacterium | reverse complement strand
CGAAGGGCTGGCATGGGATGCGATGGAACGGCGTTATGCGACATTATCAGACCTGCGCGCCTATTCGGCACGTGTGGCGTCCGCTGTGGGGGCGATGATGTGTGTCCTCATGCGCGTGCGGGAGGCCGATGCGCTGGCGCGGGCCTGCGATCTGGGCGTGGCGATGCAACTGACGAATATCGCCCGGGATGTGGGCGAGGATGCACGGGAAGGGCGGCTGTACTTGCCCACAGATTGGCTGGTTGACGAAGGGCTGGACGTAGATGGTTTTCTGGCCAAGCCAGTGATGACCATGGCCCTGCGTCGGGTGATCAAACGGCTCCTGCGCGAGGCCGATGCACTTTATGTGCGCTCCGAGGCCGGAGTAGCGGCGCTGCCGCTGTCCTCGCGTCCGGGGATTTTCGCTGCCCGATACATATACGCCGGGATCGTAACACAGCTTCGGCGGCTGGACATGGATTCCGTGACGCATCGGGCCAAAACAACTGGCGCGCAAAAGATCGGCTGGCTGATTCTGTCCTTGGGCCGCGCGGCTGGCACGCTTGTCATGCCCCGCTCGTCGGTCATTCATGCGCGTCCTTTGCCGGAAACGGCTTACCTTGTTGAGGCGGCGTCTGATCTTGCGCATCGCGCACCGGATTGGAGTGACGCGCTTTATTCGACAATGGCGACGTTGCGGGCGCGAGACGTGACGCAAGCCAGCCAAAGACAGGCGCGACCGCGCGCCACCAGCCCCGCATGAGCTGGCTTGTCTTCGGCATATTCCTCGTGGCGTGCCTGTCGGCGGGCGCGACTGGTGGACTTTTCCCGCCGGGCAAATGGTACGAGGGGTTGAGCAAGCCCGCTTGGACGCCGCCCAACTGGGTGTTTCCGGTCGCCTGGACGACGCTCTACCTGTGTATGGCGGCGGCGGGTGCGCGGGCTGCAATCCGTCCCGACAATGGCGTGGCCATGGCGCTTTGGTCGTTGCAAATTGCGTTGAACGGACTGTGGACACCGGTGTTTTTTGGGCTGCAACGGATCAAGTTGGGATTGGTTGTGTTGATCGGGCTGTGGTTGTCGGTGTTTTTTGGGATGATTGCGCTGTGGCAGGTGGACTGGGTCGCAGGTTTGCTCTTTGTGCCGTATCTGGCATGGGTCACGACGGCGGGGGCGTTGAATTATTCTGTGATGCAGTTGAATCCTGAAGCTGCCAAGGCGGTGTAGGCACTGGAATTTTGCAATTTTCCATCTTGTCTCAGTCGTCAAACATCCAGCCAGGGCGACGCGGCACGCGTAGTGCCAGCATCGGTTTGAGCAGTGGTGAGCGGAAGCGTTTCAAATCCAGCGCTTCATGCACGCCAACGGTTTCTTCCCCGTCAATCACTGTGCGCACGGTGGCGCGGTTGTAAAACGGTGCATCCAGCATCGGCATGACTTGCGTCGGTCTGTGTCCATGATCTGCCCGTGTTTCCCGGTAAAGCGCCCAAAGGCTTCGTTTCATGCGGGCCTTGGGTGGAGGCGTGACGACCTCTGCGCGGCCCTCGCCATCAAAGCGGATGCCCATACCCAGTTCGGAACCGTCAAGCCGGGTGGCGTCGTAAAAACACGTGCTGCCATCGTCCGTCGGGAAGCGGCCCCAGGTCCAGTAGGTGAAATCCTGTTCCAGAGCGCGGGTGCCGAAATTGGCGTCGAAATAGCCATGCCCGTCCCATTGCCAGCCCTCTTTTTCCAGATCAACCTCGATCTTGGCGGTGGGCGCGAACGGGCGCCAGATATGGGCGCCATCTTCCGTTAGAGGCAATTCCACCTGGCTAAGCGCGCTTGGCGTGACGGTGATCCTACCGCGGACGCGGCTTACCAGCGGTGGAGAGCTGATTTCGTCAATCTGGATAATGAGTTGCCCGTTCCGCCACTGCAGGGAGGAGGGGCCGACGATAAAGCTGTCTTCGGTCTGGCGCAGGGCGCTTTGCCCCCGGTCGGTCATGGTGAACCGTCCACCAGGGCCATAGGTGGCCACATTGATGCAGACGTTATTTTCCGGATTGCGGCGACCGGACCAGGCATACCAGGGCGAAAAGACCGATCCTATGAATGCGATGACCGAGATGGCGCGTCCGCCGCCATCCTTGATCCCGTCGATATACCACCACGCATAGCCATTGGGCGGGACGGCGAGGTTGAAGTTTGGTCGCTCAAGATCGCCGCGGCCGCGTGCCGGGCGGAGAGGGTGGCCATCGGGACGCCCGCCCCCGGATGGGTCCCGCCCCCCACCAAGTAAAGACCGGCGACCGGGGTTCGCGCCGTCGGCCTCTGAAAGGCCGCCATCGTGCCATGCGGGCTCTGCCCGTAAAGGGATCCGTCCGAGGCGGGAAAGAGCCGGTCGAAGCCCGACGGCGTTGTCAGCGCCTCGCGCCCCGGTGTCGGTGTGAAGCTCAGCCCGAAGCGGTCCAGCGTGTGGAAGGTGCGTGTCTGACATCTGGTGAATTCCTCTTGCGCAGGCCAGCCGCCTATTGGCGGGGCATTTGCGATGATCTCAAAGCGTTCCAGTTCGGGCGGTGCCTCTGGCAGGCCGCGATCCTGAGCGCAGACATAAAGCGTGGGGTCGGCGATCCGCTCGCCGCGCATCAAAGCCTCAAATTCCGGCTTGGGATCGGCGCGGAAAAAGACGTTGTGATGCGCCAGATCGGGGCCGTGCGGCGTGGCGGCGAAGGCCCAGACCTCGGCCGAGAGGCTGCGATCGATCCGTTTGGTTTGGGGGGCGATATGAGCCACGTCTGGCCCAAGCGCGCCGGTGGCGAGTGCCTTGGGGTCGCCGTTAAAGAGCACGTGGTTTGCTTCAACAAAGCCATCGGATTGCAGGCGTACACCTTTGACCGCGCCATTTTGTGTCTCGATCTGCGCGATATGAGCGTCAAAGCAGAATTCGGTTCCGCGCGCTTTGGCGAGGTTCATTAGGGCCTGCGCCAATTGCTGCATGCCACCTTTGACCACCCAGACACCCGCCGCCTCGGCCTGCCAGATCAGCGACAGAAGTGCGGGAGATTGGTAGGGCGACCCGCCCACATAGGTGGCGTAGCGGCCAAAAAGTTGCGCCAAGCGCGGGTCGTCAAAGCTGCTGTCCAAAAGGCCCGCGAGTGTTTTGTGCGGAGCCATTTTGGGAATGAGATGCGGATGCATCAATACATGCGTGGCGAGCTTGGGCAGGCTTGGCTTGGCGGCCTGCATCATTGGAGCGTCAAAGCCGTCAAAAAGTGTGCGGGCACGGGCGCAGAAGTCGCGGAACTGGGATTCGGCTTTGGGTCCGGCAAAGTCTGCAATGGCCTGCGCGCTGGTGTCTTCACTGTCATAAAGGTCAAGCTGGCTGCCATCAGGCCAGAAATGCCGGGCGATCAGCGGCTGGCGGATCAGGGTGACATGATCCTCAAGGCGCTCATCCAAACTTGTGAAAAGTTCTTCAAAGACCGAACGCATAGTCAGGACTGTTGGTCCTGTGTCCACCGGTCCGGCGAGCGAGGGCAAGGTGCGCATTTTGCCGCCCGGGTGGCTGTGGCGTTCAAAGACTGAGACGTTAAGGCCAGCATTGGCCAACCGCGCGGTAGCGGCAAGCCCTCCGATTCCTGCACCGATCACAGCGATCCGGCGCGATGAATGAGCAGAGAGGAGCGCTTTGGTCATAGGGGTATTGTTGACTCGACGGATCAATGTGTCCAGTATAGTTTACACATATCATGTCGTGAATTCATGACATAACCTGATTTTGACCCTAGCTAGGAGCTCGAAATGCCGCTCTCTCATCGCATAAACTCTGCTGTTGTGAACGCGTTGGAGATTGCGCAGGCGTCCCCGGCGCCGGGCAAGCTGGCCGAGGCACTGAGTTATGCCACAACACCGGGCGGGGCGCGTATCCGGCCCACGATCCTGCTCTCGGTGGCCATGGCCTGTGGCGATGATCAGCCGATGATCACCGATGCGGCGGCGGCGGCGCTGGAGCTGATCCACTGCGCGTCACTGGTGCATGACGACCTGCCTTGTTTTGATGATGCAGCTCTCCGGCGGGGCAAGCCCTCTGTGCATCTGGCCTATTCCGAGCCGCTGGCGGTTTTAACCGGCGACAGCCTGATCATCCTGGCCTTTGAGGTGCTGGCGCGCGCTGCGAAACATGATGAGAGCCGCGCCGCGCGGCTTGTTCTGTCGCTGGCGCAGCGCACCGGTATGCCGGGCGGCATCTGTGCCGGGCAGGGATGGGAAAGCGAGGCTGAGGTTGATCTCAGCGCGTATCATCGCTCCAAGACGGCAGCGCTCTTTATTGCAGCTACTGAAATGGGGGCGATTGCCGCCGGACATGATGCCGAGGCCTGGCACGATCTGGGCGCTCTGATCGGTGAGGCGTTCCAGGTGGCCGATGACCTGCGCGATGCTGTTTTGGATGAGGAAAGCCTTGGCAAGCCGGTTGGGCAAGATGATCTTCATGGTCGACCCAACGCTGTTGCCACATACGGGGTTGATGGTGCTGTTTCGCGGCTGAAGGATATTCTGGCAGGCGCAATTGCCTCGATCCCGTCGTGTCCCGGAGAGGCGCAGCTGGCCGAGATGGTGCGGCTTCAGGCGCAGGCGATTATGCCCAAAATGCCCGCCAAATACCGGACATAGCCACCCATGGCTGTGCGCGACCCGGATATGCGCCAAGGCTGGTCGCCGTCGGGGTGGTTTGCGCGGCTGATTGCCCGGCCCGGATTTCAGAATATGGCCAGTGCCTTGCCCTTTGGGCGCGGTATGGCGCGGCGCGATGGTGCAGATATATTCGATATATTACAAGGCTTTGTGGTCAGTCAGGTGCTTGCTGCGCTGATTGAGCTGAACATCCTGCGCACGCTTCTGGATGGGCCGCAGAGTGCTGAGAAGCTGGGCTTTGACCATGCCGTGCCTGCCGAACGGATGGATCAGCTTTTGCGCGGCGGCATGGCGCTGGGCCTGCTCAAACGGCGGCGTGATGGGCGTTACGCGCTGGCCCGCAAGGGCGCGGCCATTCTGGGTGTGCCGGGGTTGGAGAACATGATCCGGCACAATCGCGAATTCTATGCTGACATGGCCGATCCCGTGGCACTTTTGCGGGGGGTGGGTGAGACCCATCTTGCGCGGTTCTGGCCTTATGTCTTTGGGGCAGGCGGCGATATCGATCCTGATGTCGCGGACAGGTATTCCACGCTGATGGCCGAAAGCCAGGTTCTTGTCGCAAAAGACACATTGTCGATGCTGCCG
This sequence comes from Pseudomonadota bacterium, assembly GCA_038532975.1. Taxonomy (GTDB): domain Bacteria; phylum Pseudomonadota; class Alphaproteobacteria; order Rhodobacterales; family Rhodobacteraceae; genus Roseovarius. Next base: position 3,301 of record JBCAZO010000080.1, on the reverse strand, counting down.
ATCAAAGGCGATGTCACCGTGATGGATGTCGGCGGCGGCTCTGGCGTGTTCCTTGCTGAAGTGCTGCGGCGGAACAAACAGGCGCGCGGTATTCTGTTTGATCTGCCCGAGGTTATGCCGCAGGCCGAGACGCGGGTTGCGAATCTTGAACTTGGCAGGTGTATCACTTTGCGAGGTGGCAGTTTCCGGACAGATACTTTGCCGGAGGGAGCTGATGTCATCTCGCTCATCCGGGTGCTGTACGATCACGAGGATGCCACCGTGATGGCGCTTTTGAAAGCCGTCCATGAGGCGCTGCCGAAGGGTGGTCGGTTGATCATCTCCGAGCCGATGGCGGGGGGCGTCAATCCGGAGCGGTCGGGTGATCTTTATTTTGCCTTCTACACCATGGCGATGGGCACCGGGCGCGCGCGGTCGGCGCAGAGCATTGCCGAGATGTGCCGACAGGCCGGGTTCGAAGATGTGCACATCCCGAAAGCCCGTAGACCCTACATCACAAGCGCGCTGCGGTGTCGTAAGCCCGGCGTCTGAAAATCTCAGCCCATACATAGTCCGTGGCAAAAATCATGCCAAGATAAAGTGTAAAGAAAACTTGACACATTGTGCTGTGCACATAAACTGACATTAGGCCCGTGATGCGCAATGAGTGCGCAAGAAAAACCGGGTCGGGGAGTGTAGACGTGGAAGCCCGCGCAGTATTTCTAAATGGCCCAAAGGATATTCGGCTCGATACGCTGGCACTAAAGCCGCCGGGCGAAGACGACCTTGTGGTCGACATCTCTTATTCTGGAATCTCCACGGGCACCGAAAAACTCTTCTGGACAGGAGAAATGCCGCCTTTCCCGGGGTCTGGCTATCCTTTGGTGCCGGGGTATGAAGCCGCAGGCGAGGTCGTTGAGGCCGGGTCTGCCACTGGGTTCAAGCCCGGTGATCAGGTGTTTGTTCCCGGCGCGGACTGTTTTGCCGATGCGTTTGGATTATTTGGCGGCGCGGCCTCTCGGCTGGTGACGCGGGCCGACCGTGTGACCCGGATCGATTCGAAGTTGGGACCGGAAGGTGCGCTTCTGGCGCTCGCGGCCACAGCCCGCCATGCGATGGCAGGGCTGAACAAGCGGGTGCCTGACCTGATCGTGGGGCACGGTGTTCTAGGCCGCCTGCTGGCGCGGCTTACCATTGCCGCTGGTGCGCCTGCACCAACAGTCTGGGAAATCAGTGCTGCGCGGCGTGGCGGGGCAGAGGGCTACAACGTGATTGCCCCCGAGGATGATCCGCGCCGTGACTACGAGGCGATCTACGATGCCTCGGGCAATGCCGCGATCCTGAATGATCTGATTGGTCGTCTCACAAAAGGCGGCGAGATCGTTCTGGCTGGGTTCTATCCACAGGGTCTGAGCTTTGCGTTCCCGCCCGCCTTCATGAAAGAGGCGCGTCTGCGCGTGGCCGCAGAATGGGCGCGAGAGGATCTGACGGCGGTCAGTGCGCTTCTCGATAGCGGGGCGCTGAACCTGCGCGGTCTGATCACGCATAGCGTGCCAGCAGAAACCGCAACAGACGCCTATCCCGTGGCATTCGAAAACCCCGATTGCCTGAAAATGATACTGAACTGGAAGGACGCCGCGTGAAAGACGATGTGCCAAACCTGAAAGACTTCGACAAGCGACTGCGCGACGAGGCGTCCGAGGAACCGACCTTGGAAGTGCCGCAGTCTGAGCCGACCAAGAAAACCCAGATCATCGCGATCTATGGCAAGGGCGGGATCGGCAAATCCTTCACGCTCGCCAATCTCAGCCACATGATGGCCGAGCAGGGCAAGCGCGTGCTGCTCATTGGCTGCGATCCGAAATCGGACACGACCAGCCTTCTCTTCGGCGGCAAGGCGTGTCCCACGATCATTGAGACCTCCACCAAGAAGAATCTCGCCGGTGAGCAGGTCAAGATCGGCGATGTCTGTTTCAAGCGCGGCGGCGTCTTTGCCATGGAGTTGGGCGGGCCGGAGGTTGGCCGTGGCTGTGGCGGGCGCGGGATCATTCATGGGTTCGAACTGCTTGAAAAGCTGGGCTTTCATGACTGGGACTTTGACTATGTGCTGCTCGATTTCCTGGGCGACGTGGTCTGCGGCGGGTTTGGCCTTCCGATTGCGCGGGACATGGCGCAGAAGGTTATTTTGGTCGGCTCCAATGATTTGCAGAGCCTCTATGTGGCCAACAATGTCTGCTCGGCGGTGGAGTATTTCCGCAAGCTGGGCGGCAATGTGGGTGTCGCGGGGCTTGTGATCAACAAGGATGACGGCTCGGGCGAGGCGCAGGCCTTTGCCAAGGCGGTTGATATCCCGGTGCTGGCCAGCATTCCTCAGGACGATGACCTGCGAAAAAAATCTGCGAATTATCAGATTGTTGGCACGTCTGAAAGCCAGTGGGGATCATTGTTCGCAGGCTTGGCCGAAGAAGTGTCAAGCGCGCCGCCTGTGCGGCCTGCGCCACTGGATCAGGACGGGTTGCTTGAGCTTTTTGACGGCTCTGAAACCGGGGCTGGCGTGACGCTGGAGCCAGCCACGGACGCGGATATGCGCGGCAAGAACGCCAAGCCGAAAGAAAGCTTGGAGGTGGTTTATGACGACGCCTGAAGTTTCTTCGAAAACTCAAAAGGAAGAGGTGCGTGCGATGCTTCAGCAGGCGCGCAAGGATCAGATTCTGCGGCTTCTTTTTGATATTCGCGCCTCGGGTGCCACGCATTCAGTTGAAGGAACCGCATGAGCGACGAAGTCACATATGACACCGCCGCCGAGGCTGAGGTGATCAAAGGCAAGCCGCGTGAGGATGCGCCTGAGGTGACGGGCGATCCGGGGCTTGGATGCCATTCCGGCAAGGATATGGAAGTGGCCGCACGCATGGCCGGACAGAGCGATCTGCTGGACCAATATGCGCGCGACTACCCGCAAGGCCCGCATGACAAGCCGCAGAGCATGTGTCCCGCTTTTGGCAGTTTGCGTGTGGGCCTGCGGATGAAGCGGGTGGCAACGGTTCTGTCGGGGTCGGCCTGCTGCGTTTATGGCCTGACTTTCGTATCGCACTTCTACGGCGCGCGGCGGTCAGTGGGCTATGTGCCGTTCAATTCAGAGACATTGGTCACAGGCAAGCTTTTTGAGGACATCCGCGATTCCGTGCACGAACTGGCCGATCCGGATCGGTTTGATGCCATCGTTGTGACGAACCTTTGCGTGCCCACAGCGAGCGGCGTGCCTCTCAGACTTTTACCAAATGAAATCAATGGCGTACGGATCGTGGGCATTGACGTGGGCATT
>JBCAZO010000079.1:0-8568 GCA_038532975.1 Pseudomonadota bacterium | reverse complement strand
GGGGCGAGGATGAGTTGCCCATTCGGAAGCTCGCCGCGAAATGCTTCTGAGATATCGTCCAAAAGTGCCGAGCGGATGATACAGCCTGCGCGCCAGACCTCGGCGATGCGGGCAAAATCAAGCGTCCAGTCGTATTCTTCGGATGCCGCCGCCAGCACGCGAAACCCCTGCGCATAGCACAGGATGCGCGCCGCCATGAACGCTTCTGACAACGTGCCTGCATCCACCTCCAATGCCCCGCGCGCGCCGCCCAGAATGGTCTGTGCAGTTTGGCGGGTGTCTTTCTCTGAGGACCAGCTGCGCGCGCCCACCGCAGCCTCAATCATATTGGCGGCTTGCCCCATGCGCACCGCCTCGACCACAGTCCAGCGCCCGGTGCCCTTTTGCCCGGCGGCGTCCTTGATCACATCAACCACCGGATGGCCCGTCTTGGGGTCATGATACTGCAAAAGCTGTCCGGTGATCTCGACTAGGTAAGACTTTAATGGCCCCTCGTTCCAGGCCTCAAAGAGCTTGCCGATCTCGGCGGGCGGCCACACCGCGCCATAGTGCAAAAGCGCGTAAATCTCGGCAATGACCTGCATATCGGCATATTCGATCCCGTTATGCACGGTCTTGACGAAATGCCCTGCCCCGTCCGGGCCAAGGTGATCGACACATGGCTCATCCTCATATCGTGCCGCAATTGCGCGCAACACATCGCGCAGCTGCGCCCAGCTGTGGTCGCTGCCGCCCACCATCATCGATGGGCCATACCGCGCGCCCTTCTCACCGCCGGACACACCCATACCGACGAAATGCAGACCCTTCTCGGCAAGAGCCGCCGAACGTCGCCGCGTGTCGTGGAAATTGGCGTTTCCGCCGTCGATGATCGTATCACCGTCTTCGAGCAATGGCGCAATGGCCTCGATCATCATGTCCATGGGTTTGCCAGACGGGATCATGAACAGGATCACGCGCGGCGTCTTCAACCCCGCCACAAACGCTTCAAGCGCTTCATGTGCCACGAGGTTCTTCGCAAGCGCCCCGGCCTCTTTCATGAACGCCGCAATCCAGTCGACCTCGCGATTGGTCACTGCCACGCGAAAGCCCTTCTCAGCCATGTTGAGCGCCAGCGCACTGCCCATTGTCCCCAGACCGTAAACCCCGATCTGTGCCTTATCGTCTGCCATGGGGCCTCCCTTTACGGCGCGTCTTTTCCGGCTAGGGTAGACTGACATCCCAATGTTGCCAAGGAGCCCCGCAATGTCGCACCTGCCTTTTCGACTCGATGCCAATCCGACTATGGAAACCTCCACTATGACCGCATCAGAGGCGTTTACCTCTGGCGACAAGACCGAGCTCAACCACACGCATTTTGCCACAGACGACGAAAGCGTTCTGACCGGCACATGGGAGTGTGCGCCCTGCCGCGAAGAGATTGCCGCCTATCCGGTGCATGAGATGATGACTCTCATATCAGGCCGACTGCGCCTGACGCACCCCGATGGCACGGTCGAGGACTTCGGCCCCGGCGACACGTTCTTCATCGCCAAGGGCGCGCCCGTGGTCTGGGAAATCACGGAACGGCTGCGCAAGTTCTATATGATCGTGGAGTAATTCACCCGCTTCTTTCTTGGTAAAAATACCCCCACCGGAGGCCACCCAAGGCGGCGGCCAAAGGCCAGAGCCGAGATATAAAGAGCGCGCGCAGCGCACTCCATCAATCTACGTCAAACCCCCAAACACCAGCGCATGATCGCCTTTTGCGCATGCAGCCGGTTTTCAGCCTCGTCGAAGATCACCGAGTTAGGACCGTCCATCACTGCCGATGTGGCCTCTTCCTCGCGATGCGCGGGCAGGCAATGCATGAAGAGCGCATCGGGTTTGGCATGGGACATCAGTTCCTCATTGATCTGATAGGGGCGCAGCATGTTGTGGCGGCGCTCCTTGCTCGACTGGCTGTCATGCATGCTGACCCAGGTGTCCGTGACCACCAGGTCTGCACCCTGCACAGCTTTGAAAGGGTCGCGTTCAATGACCACTTTTGACCCTGCCTTGCGTGCCAGCCCGACAAACTCGTCCTCGGGATCAAGCTGCGACGGGCCGGTGAAGGTCAGGTCAAACTGAAACTGTGCTGCGGCATGCAGGAAGGACGAACAGACGTTGTTGCCATCGCCTGACCAAACGACCTTTTTGCCTTTGATCGGCCCACGATGCTCTTCAAACGTCATGACATCGGCCATGATCTGACAGGGATGCGTGCGATCCGTGAGGCCATTGATCACCGGCACATCGGCGTATTCGGCCATCTCCATCAGAACGCTTTCATCAAATGTCCGGATCATGATCAGGTCGACATAGCGGCTCATCACCCGGGCGGTGTCGGCGATGGTTTCCCCATGGCCCAGCTGCATATCCGTCCCAGACAGCACCATGGTTGTGCCACCCATCTGCCGCACGCCCACATCAAAGCTGATGCGCGTCCGGGTCGAGGGCTTTTCAAAAATAAGCGCCACCACCCGGTCTTTCAGAGGCAAGTCATCATCCAACGCGCCACGGGTACGACCGGCGCGGGCGTTTTTCATCTCCTGAGCCGAGCTGATGATATGATGCAATTCGGTCGCATTCGTTTTGTGAATATCAAGAAAATGGTTCATGCCGGTTGCTCGTCGCTTGTGGTGGCCACCTGATGCGCGACCGCCTCCAGCCGCTTCACCGCCTCGGAGATTTCGTCGTCTGTGATTGTCAGCGGCGGCAAAAGGCGAGCGGTGTTTTCCGCAGCAGGCACAATCGCCATTTCCGCATCATACGCCGCCGACACCACGTCTCCCACCGGCGGCACGCATTTCAGGCCCAGCATCAAGCCCGATCCGCGCACCTCTTCAAAGACAGACGGGTAAGCCGCCACAAGCGCTTCCAGCTTCTGGCGCAAAAGCCCCGCCTTGCGGTTCACATCATCCAGAAAGCCAGCTGCCGTGACATGATCCATCACCGCATTGCCAACGGCACAGCCCAGCGGGTTGCCTCCATAGGTCGACCCATGCGTGCCCGCTGTCATACCCGAGGCCGCCTCTGCCTTTGCCAGAACCGCCCCGAGAGGAAAGCCCCCGCCGATGCCCTTAGCGACCATCATGATATCGGGCTCAATCCCCGCCCATTCATGTGCAAAAAGCTTGCCGGTGCGTCCGACACCGCATTGCACCTCATCCAGGATCAGAAGAAGACTATGCTCATCGCAAAGATCACGCAAACCCTTCAAACAGACATCCGGCAAAGGCCGAATGCCGCCTTCGCCCTGAATGGGTTCCACCAAAATCGCTGCGGTCTTGTCGTCAATCGCCGCAGTCAGCGCGTCATGGTCCCCAAAGGGCAAATGCTTGAACCCTGGCAGAAGCGGCCCAAACCCGTGGGTCATCTTTTCTGACCCTGCCGCAGCGATACCCGCGGAGGACCGGCCGTGGAAAGACCCCTCAAACGTCAGGATCTCGACCCGCTCCGGCTGACCTTTCTCAAAGAAATACTTGCGCGCCATTTTGACCGACAGCTCACAGGATTCCGTACCGGAATTGGTGAAAAACACCGTATCAGCAAAGGTCGCCGCCACCAGCTTGTCTGCCAGCGTCTGTTGTTGCGGGATATGATAGAGGTTCGAGGTATGCCAAAGCGCGCCTGCCTGCTCTGTCAAAGCATCGACAAGCGCGGGATGTGCATGCCCCAGCGCATTGACTGCAATGCCAGCTCCCATATCGAGAAATCGGCGCCCGTCTGCCTCGATCAGCCAGCTGCCCTCGCCTTTGACGAAATGCAAAGGCGCGCGGTTATAGGTTGGCAAAACAGACGGGATCATAGCGTCATTCCTCTTTCGCGAAGTTTCTTGAGTGCCGCATGGGCGGCGACAAGTCAATCTGGGATGGGAGGGTGGCAGCGCACTGCCGGGGTCAAACGACGTATCAGGACGTCAGACGAAAAGACGTCGGCGTCGGGTCACGAGATATGTGTATCGTTTGATCATGCGGGGCTCATGACACGTTTGCCGCCGAAACGCAAAGACCTTTGTCATACGGCATTTACAGCGGTACCACCTCAGCCACATCGTCCGGAGGCAACTCGGCCAGCATCTCGTGTACGCTCAGGCCCAAAATCGGGTGATGCCAATCCGGGGCAATATCGGCCAGAGGCACAAGCACAAAGGCGCGCTCATGCAATCTTGGATGCGGGACGACAAGCCTATCTGGCGCCATCTGCATCTGATCTTCAAGCGACAATCCGCGCCATATTTCATGGGTTTTCAGGTTGGGCAAAACCTGGTCTCCCACAGCCAGAAGATCCAGATCAAGCGTTCTTTGTCCCCATCTTTGCTCACGCGCACGGCCAAACTCGGCTTCAACCTCATGCAATACCTGCATCAGCATTTCGGGCGTGTGATCGGACATGAGAACAGCGGCGGCATTGACATAGTCCGGCCCGGCCCCTTTGGGAAAACAGGGTGTTGCATAAAACCGGCTCACATCCTCAACCTCAACCTCACGTCGCGCGAGTGACGTCAGCCCTTGTTTCAATGTGTGGTCCGGCCCACCCTCAAAGGTCGGAATATTGCCACCCAAGGCGATCAAAAACGTTTTATTTGACACGATGCGGACCTATCCCTTTGGATGGTTACAAGACTCTTGCGCGACCGAAACTAAACTTTTAGGTTCGCATTTTGAACTCGTCTGTTTCCTTACCACTCACACTCGGAACAACGCGGACGGGAAAAATAATAATTTGGAAGGACTTTTAATGTTTTACAAGGACGAACGGCTTGCGCTGTTCATCGATGGGTCGAATCTGTATGCTGCGGCTAAGTCGCTTGGGTTCGACATCGATTACAAGCTTCTCAGGACGGAATTCATGCGTCGTGGCAAGCTGCTGCGCGCGTTTTATTACACGGCACTTCTTGAGAATGATGAGTATTCCCCGATCCGGCCTCTGGTCGACTGGCTGAACTATAACGGCTTCACCATGGTCACCAAACCGGCCAAGGAATACACCGACAGCCAGGGTCGCCGGAAGGTCAAAGGCAATATGGATATCGAACTTGCCGTTGATGCCATGGAATTGGCGCCACGGGTTGAGCATATTGTGCTGTTTTCCGGTGATGGAGATTTCCGGCCACTTGTTGAAAGCCTTCAACGGCAAGGCGTGCGTGTGTCGGTTGTCTCGACCATCCGCAGCCAACCTCCGATGATCTCTGATGAGTTGCGCCGCCAGGCGGACAATTTCATCGAACTGGAAGATCTGCGTGACGTGATTGGACGCCCACCGCGCGAAGACGCATCGCCCCGTGAGCAAGCTATCGCAACGGCAAAATAGCTGTTACGGACAAGTTTGCCCAACTGGGCACTGAAATAGAAAAAGCCCCTGCTCGTTTGCAGGGGCTTTCTTTTTCGTCGCCGGTATCTGCGGCTTAGGACGCTTCAGAAATGAACTTAACCGCGTCGCCAAAGGTCTGGATGGTTTCGGCGGCATCATCTGGAATTTCGATGCCGAATTCTTCTTCGAAGGCCATAACCAATTCGACCGTGTCGAGGCTGTCCGCGCCCAGATCGTCAATGAAGGAAGCGTTTTCAGCAACCTTGTCTTCTTCCACACCAAGGTGTTCCACAACGATCTTTTTTACGCGGTCTGCGATATCGCTCATTTTGTCATCCTCATATTCTTTCGGGCGCGATGCCCACAAGTCCTGCGCTCAGCACAGTGAAGCGCCATATAGGGTGCCCGGCGGGCGTCTGCAATGCGCCCGGTTTCCCGAGCAGATCGAGGACAGTCAGATGCTGCCCCCGCGTCATCTGCGCCGCCTATAGCACATGGCGCTGGATTGGCAAATGGTTTCCCTCGCGCGCTTTGTGAGCAGCACAAAGATGCAAATCACAGCATCGCCATACCGCCATTGACGTGCAAAGTGGTCCCCGTCACATAGCCCGCTTCCTGGCTTGCAAGGTACAGAACAGCCGCAGCAATTTCCTCTGGCGTGCCCATACGCGCCGCCGGGATTTGGCCGTTGATCTTGTCTTTCTGCTCATCGGTCAGCTTATCCGTCATGGCCGTGGCGATAAATCCAGGTGCGACCGCATTGGCGGTGATCCCGCGGCTGGCCACTTCATAGGCAATGGATTTGGTCAGCCCCACCATCCCGGCCTTGGAGGCGGCGTAATTGGCCTGTCCGGGGTTGCCGGTGGCACCGACGATGGAACTGATATTGATGATCCGGCCCCAACGCGCCTTCATCATTGGGCGCATCACACCCCGGCAGAGACGCATTGTGGCAGTCAGATTGACGTCGATGACACTCTGCCACTCCTCATCCGACATACGCATGAAAATCTGGTCGCGGGTGATGCCAGCGTTATTGACGAGGATATCCAGCGACCCCATCGCCTCCAGCGCGGCCTTGGGCAAGGCATCTACCGCCTCGGGATCACTGAGATTACACGGCAAAACATGCGCGCGGTCCCCTAGCTCTTTGGCCAAGGCCTCAAGTGGTTCGACCCGTGTGCCTGACAGACCCACAGTGGCCCCTGCACCATGCAACGCAGAGGCAATAGCCCCGCCAATCCCCCCCGAGGCACCGGTCACAAGCGCGGTTTTTCCCGTCAGATCAAACATGTTTTTTCCTTCCTTGATCACATGGCAAATTTCTTCGCAAAGAGATTTGCCAAGAAAATTCGAGTTTTCTTGGTGCCCTCTCAGGTGTCGGCCACAGCCGCCGCGACATCCTCTGGCGTGCCGACAGCGCGCACCGCGATTTCGCGATTGATGCGCCGCACCATCCCACTCAAAGCCTTGCCCGCTCCGATTTCCCAAATCTCGGTCACGCCTGCACCACCCATATGCTCCACTGACTCCCGCCAACGCACAGACCCTGTGACCTGCTCAACAAGCAATTCACGTATCGTCTCCGGATCATCCACCTGAGCGGCGCGCACATTGGCTACAACCGGCACTTTGGGCTTGGCGATCTGCACATCTGCCAAAGCTTCGGCCATCGCGTCCGCTGCCGGTTGCATCAGGGCACAATGGAAAGGCGCGCTGACGGGCAAAAGCATGGCGCGCTTGGCCCCCTTCTCCTTTGCAATGTCCACAGCGCGTTCCACCGCGGCAGCATTACCTGACACCACTACCTGAGCCGGGTCGTTGTCATTGGCCGCCTGACAAATCTCGCCTTGAGCTGCTGCTTCGGCGACATCACGCACGGCGGCCAAATCCAGTCCAAGGATCGCCGCCATCGCACCCTTGCCGACCGGCACGGCAGCCTGCATCGCCAGACCCCGCGTGCGCAAGAGCCTTGCACAATCGCCGATCTGCAGCGCGCCCGCCGCAGCCAGCGCCGAATACTCTCCCAGCGAATGCCCGGCGACCATGGCAGCCTGCTCGACACCCACCCCTTCGGCCTCAAGCGCGCGCATCGCGGCCATTGAGGTAGCCATCAAGGCCGGTTGCGCATTTTGCGTCAGTGTCAGTGTTTCCTGATCGCCGCCCCAGATCAAAGCACTCAGGCTTTCGCCCAACGCTTCATCTACTTCGTCAAAAACCGCCTTTGCCGCTGGGTACACCTCGGCCAGCGCCTGGCCCATGCCGATGCTCTGCGCGCCTTGTCCGGGAAAAACAAATGCTTTGCTCATGGTTAGCCCTTTCCTCCGCCTGTTCTTTTTCCGATACCGTGCCGCAACGCTGCGCGCAATGTCCCTGCGCATTGCGTCCTTCCGCGCATCTTTGCACGAAACATGTGCGCGAGTGGGAATTGTTCTGGTCCCTGGGGCGTATAGGTACATGTACACGATCAAGATCGACAGGACGCCTATCATGCCTATGACGAATTCGAACACCACCTATGGCGCTATCACCAAGGGCTTTCACTGGCTTACAGCGCTGTTGATCCTGAGCGTCATACCCTTGGGCATCATCGCCAATGATCTGGCCTATGCGATCAACGATCCGAATGTGGCGACCACGGATAAGGACATCTCTCGGGCGTCGTTTTTGTTTTCACTGCACAAAACCATCGGCGTTACGATCTTTTTCGTGGCGATTTTTCGTATCCTCTGGGCGGTGTCCCAGAAGAAACCGGGGCTCTTGAACGGGGACAACACGCTGGAGGCGACAGCGGCAGAGACCGTGCATTGGCTGCTTTATGGGTCTTTGGTGCTGGTGCCGCTGACAGGCTGGATTCACCATGCTGCCACCACGGGGTTTGCGCCGATTTGGTGGCCGTTTGGGCAATCCCTGCCCTTTGTGCCCAAGGACGAGGCACTGGCGCATCAGATGGCCGGTCTGCATTACATCCTGCAATGGGTGCTGGTTGGATCCGTGGCTTTGCATATCTTGGGCGCACTCAAACATCATGTGATTGATGGTGACGCCACATTGCGCCGCATGCTGCCAGGACGGATGTCCGCAGAGCCGACAGAGCAACAGCCTGGTCATTTTCTGCCTTTTGTCATCGCATTGGTGATCTGGGGTGGGGCACTGGGCACAGGGGCGGCGATGGGCTGGCTGAAACCACATGCAAACGAGGCAGCGGCCGTCACGCCAGCGCCCCAAGAGGTT
>JBCAZO010000078.1:0-8571 GCA_038532975.1 Pseudomonadota bacterium | reverse complement strand
CTCGACCAGGCGCTGTTTCATGTAGTCGATGGCGGCGACCGCACCACCCATCTTGTCGATCGCGTCCAGCTCTTCGCGGGCCTGATGCTTGAGTTCTTCGACCTTGCGCTCGATCTCCTTCGAGCCGTCGAAGATGTCGCCATAGGCGAGCAGATCTGTTTCGAACGCCAGGATCTGCTGCATGCGCAGCGACCATTGCTGGTCCCAGGGGCGGGGCAGGCCAAGGGCCTCGTTCCAGGCGGGAAGCTGCACCGCGCGGGCGCGGGCGTTCTTGGACAACGTGACGGCCAGGGTTTCCAGCAGGATGCGGTAGACGTTGTTTTCGGGCTGTTGTTCTGTGAGGCCCAAAGAGTTCACCTGCACCCCATAACGGAAGCGGCGGAACTTCGGGTTGTCGACGCCATAACGCGTCTCAAGGATTTCGTCCCAGAGATCAACAAAGGCGCGCATCTTGCACATTTCGGTTACAAACCGGATGCCCGCATTGACAAAGAAGCTGATCCGGCCTGCCAATGCAGGGAAATCTTCGGCTGGAACACGAGGCTTTAGCTCATCAAGCACGGCCTGAGCTGTGGCCAGCGCAAAGGCCAGTTCCTGTTCCGGTGTGGCACCGGCTTCCTGCAAATGATAGGAACAAACATTCATCGGGTTCCACTTTGGGATGTTCGTATAGCAATACTCGGCTACGTCGCCGATCATCTTGAGACTGGGCTTGGGCGGGCAGATATATGTGCCGCGCGACAGGTATTCTTTGATCAGGTCGTTCTGCACTGTACCTTGCAGCTTTGAGACATCCGCGCCTTGTTCTTCGGCCACCGCCACGTAGAGCGCCAAGAGCCAGGGTGCTGTGGCGTTAATGGTCATGGAAGTGTTCATTTGCTCAAGCGGGATGTCTTCAAAAAGCGTACGCATATCGCCAAGATGGCAGACGGGCACGCCCACCTTGCCTACTTCCCCACGCGCAAGAACATGGTCGCTGTCATAGCCGGTTTGTGTGGGCAGATCGAAGGCCACTGACAGACCGGTCTGACCTTTTGCGAGGTTGCCGCGATAGAGCGCGTTTGAGGCTTTGGCCGTGGAATGACCCGCGTAAGTTCGGATCAACCAGGGACGATCTTTCTGCATCTGCGACATAGGACGGCCTCATGAATCAAATTGCGTAATTTTGTTACAACAGCGCGAACTTATTCGGAATTATGTGACGCTGTCAATTCGCTGCGTTGCGGCAATTTCAAGAGTGCAATGGCAATCATGGCCCATGCCAAAAGGCCGCGGCCATGTGCCGACAAGGATGGATCATGCGAAAATAGTAAGAGCTTTGCTATTCTTTCCGGGGATGGCGGGGATTTGATGACGATTTGCCAGGGCAGGCCGTCAAAAACCAGTATGTAATATTGATAGTAGATTTGCGGTGAAAGCCACTCGAAGGCCCAGAAGAGAGCAATCGCCAAGCCGATCCGGGGTAATCTGCGCCAACTGCGGCCCAGGTAGAAAACGAGTGCCAAGCACAGCGCAAACAGGCACACAGATAGCAGCGCCAGGCCGATCTGGCCGCCAGTTCCGAGTGTGAAGAAGGAATCCTCGGTGTACATCACAGCCCCTGGGATTTCGTGGTTTTTAAGCTAAGACCGCCCGCAAAGCCCGGCAAAGGGGCGGTTTTGCGTTGAGCAGATGATACGAGACTGTCAATGTCGTTCGCAATGACAAGATCGGTAGAGCTTCCACTTTGGTTATTGGTTCTGATGCTGCTTTTTGCGGCGGTCACGTTTGCCTCTCATTTCCTTTTTCCCTCGGTAAGGTGGTTTTTCCGTCGTCGGATGCAGCGGGTGGTGTCCAAACTCAACACGCGACTGGAACGTCCGATTGAGCCGTTCAAGCTGGCGCGGCGCTATGACATGATCCAGCGTTTGATCTATGATCCCGAGGTCAGCGTCGCAATTGCCGAATACGCGCGAAAGAACAACGTGCCGGAAAACGTCGCGTTCGAGAAAGCGCGTAGGTACGCGCGCGAGATCGTTCCCAGCTTCTCAGCTACTGCCTATTTCGGGATCGCCATACGTGCGGCCAAGGCGTTGAGCCTGGCGCTTTATCGGGTGCGGATGGGTCGGTTTCACGACGAAGAGCTTGGCAAGATTGACCGTGACGCCACGGTGATTTTCGTCATGAACCACCGGTCAAATATGGACTATGTTCTGGTGACATGGCTGGCGGCAGAGCGCTCTGCACTTAGCTATGCGGTGGGCGAATGGGCGCGGGTCTGGCCGCTAAGCCGGCTGATTAAGGCGATGGGAGCCTATTTCATTCGGCGCAAGTCGCGAGATTCACTATACCGTCGGGTTCTGTCGCGCTATGTGGGGCTGGCAACGGATGGCGGCGTGACACAGGCGGTGTTTCCTGAAGGCGGCCTAAGCCTGGATGGGGCATTGGCTGAACCCAAGCTGGGTATCCTCAAATATATCATCGAAGAACGGTCCAACTTTGACCGTGACGTGGTTTTTGTGCCTGTGGCGGTCAACTATGACAGAGTGTTCGAAGACAAGATACTTGTTGAAGCCGGGCAGGCGGGGCATCGTCGGTTCGGCGCCAAGATCAGTGTAGATGCGGGATTTATACTCAAACAATTCTCGCTCTGGATCACGCGGCGCTATCACCGCCACGGTTACGCGGCGGCAAGCTTTGGCGCGCCTGTGAGCTTGTCGGAGTTTCAAAAAAAGCACCCCGACGCGCCGGTTGAAGCGTTGGGTGAGGTGTTGATGCAGCGGATTGGAGAGGAAGTCCCCGTGCTGCCGGTGCCGTTGATTGCCTATGCTTTGACAACTGCCGATGGCCCAATGATGCGGGATGAGCTTTTTGCAAGGACAGTAGAGTTAACCGAAAAGCTATCACAGGCGCATGTACACGTGCCACGGGACGATCTGGACTATGCAGTAGAGGTGGGCACACGAAATCTATTGAAGCGCAACCTGATCTTAGATGGGCCGGATGGTTATATGATTGTCGAGACAGAACGCGCGATCTTGTCTTACTATGCAAATTCGATCACACAGTTGTTTCGCTAGTGCAGCACTGCACATGTGAATTTTCTGCAATTGCAGGGTTATAAAATTTCAAAAACTGTATTCTAAGCATTGCATTGTTGCGCGACGAGCGATATTTCTTCCTTGATCACCGTGATTCTGCATCGCGGCAATTTTGCTAGGGAGGCCGACTATGGCTTTGGATACAGACACCGGCATCGCGCCTTACGAGGCACCGGAAAAAGACCTTTATGAGTTGGGCGAACTGCCCCCGCTGGGCTACGTGCCCAAGCAGATGTACGCCTGGGCCATTCGCCGTGAGCGTCATGGCGAGCCAGATAAGTCTTTCCAGGTTGAAGTGGTGGATGTCCCTCAGCTTGAAAGTCACGAGGTTCTGGTCCTCGTGATGGCGGCGGGTGTGAACTACAACGGTGTCTGGGCGGGTCTTGGAGAGCCTATTAGCCCGTTTGATGGCCATGGGGCCGACTATCACATTGCGGGCTCGGATGCGTCAGGTGTGGTCTGGGCCGTTGGGGATCGTGTCAAAAACTGGAAAGTGGGCGATGAGGTTGTCATCCACTGCAATCAAGACGATGGCAGTGATACGCATTGTAATGGCGGCGACCCGATGTTTAGCCCGACCCAACGGATCTGGGGGTATGAGACGCCAGACGGGTCTTTCGCGCAATTCACCAATGTTCAGGCGCAGCAGTTGATGCGCCGCCCCAAGCATCTGAGCTGGGAAGAAAGCGCGTGTTATACCCTGACATTGGCGACGGCTTACCGCATGATCTTTGGTCATCATCCGCATGAGCTTAAACCCGGCCAGAATGTTCTGGTCTGGGGCGCGTCTGGTGGCTTGGGGTCGTTTGCGATCCAATTGGCCAACACGGTGGGTGCCAATGCGATTGGTGTGATTTCCGACGAGGAAAAGCGAGAGTTTGTTATGAGCCTGGGTGCTAAGGGCGTCATCAACCGGAAAGACTTTAACTGTTGGGGTCAGCTGCCAAAAGTGAATTCGCCGGAATACAAAGAGTGGTTCACCGAGGCGCGCAAATTTGGCAAGGCGATCTGGGACATTACAGGCAAGGGCAACAACGTCGACATGGTGTTTGAACATCCCGGTGAAGCCACGTTCCCGATTTCCACGCTGGTGTGCAAAAAGGGCGGCATGGTCGTGATTTGTGCGGGCACCACCGGTTTCAACTTCACATTCGATGTCCGCTATATGTGGATGCATCAGAAGCGATTGCAGGGTTCTCACTTTGCCCATCTGGCGCAAGCCTCTGCGGCGAACCAGCTGGTGATCGAGCGCCGGATTGATCCGTGCATGTCCGAAGTGTTCCCTTGGGAAGAAATCCCTGACGCGCATATGAAGATGATGCGCAATGAGCATAAACCCGGCAACATGGCGGTGCTGGTTCAGGCTCCGCGCACCGGGTTGCGGACCGTTGAAGAAGTGCTCGAAGCGGGCAAATCATAACAATCGCTGTATAAAATTTTATCGAATCAGCCCGCGATGTTGTTTAACGTCGCGGGCTTTTGTTAACGAATTTCGCCGAAATTCAGCAAAATGGGGCAGTTTGCTCACCAAACTCGCTATTTCTGGGGAAGGAAAATACGTGAGTTCGTCGGAAAATGAAAACATGCTAAAGTTGATTAACGCTTTGTTAACCACCGTTAAGGGATGCTTAAGATGCAGAATGAATGGATTCTTGACGTATTGACTGATTTGAGGACCTTCGCGCATCAGAACGGCTTAACCACTCTGGCCGAGCACCTTGATGATACGCGTTTGGTCGCGGCGACGTCACTGACGTCGACAGGGGAAGGGTTAACGGGGAATGAATGCAGAACCGCCCAGGCGGCTGGACACGGTACTGGAGGAGCTAGAACGCGCCTCTGAACCATCACATCTGCAAGTGATCAGTGAGCACTTGCGGGACCTCTTTCGTATTGATCACCTAGTGTATCATTGGGTCAGTGCTGCGGGGGATCAATATGGCTGTGGCACGTATGATCCTGCATGGGTCGAACGGTATCTTGAAAAGGAATATCTGCGCGTCGATCCGGTGATCAAAGGGTGCTATCAGCGATTCCACCCTGTTGACTGGAAGCGACTGGATTGGTCAGGCAAACACACGCAAGCCTTCCTGAAAGAAGCTTTGGAATATGGTCTTGGCAATCAAGGGTATTCTGTACCGCTGCGTGGGCCCAATGGGCAGTTTGCGCTCTTTACAGTGAACCACCGGTGCGATGACGAGACATGGGATGACTTCACCGAAAAGCATAGGCGCGAACTGATCCTCTGCGCACACTACTTCAACCAAAAAGCGCTGGAGTTCGAGCCGGATCGTGCGCCTGCCCCTGCGCGGCAACTGAGCCCACGTGAGGTTGAGGCTTTGACCCTACTGGCGCTGGGATACGGCCGCGCGCAGGTGGCCGAGACGATGTCGATCTCAGAGCATACATTGCGGGTCTACATCGAATCCGCGCGCTTTAAACTGGGGGCAACCAATACAGTGCACGCCATTGCTCGCGCGATTAGTCAGGGCTTGATCGTGATCTAATCCGCGTCCGTGTCTGCGCAACGTTCGGTGTCTGCGGAAGCTGTTAACCAGTTCCTTCCCAAGTTTGGTCCAACCACGATGGGAGGACCAACATGCTTCGCTACATTTACGCCGATGAATTACATCGTTTTCCGAGACTTCGAAAGGGAATGCTCCGGGACAGGGCTGATCAGTTCAAGACGCGGCTCGGTTGGGAGGTTGAAGTGGACGGCGACGGGCTTGAGCACGATCACTACGATACGCTCAATCCGCTTTATGTGATTTGGGAAGGGCCTGATGGTCGGCATGGCGGATCGATGCGCTTTTTGCCCACCACTGGCCAGACAATGATCAACGATCATTTTCAGCATCTCTTGGGCGGTGGCACCATCGAAAGTCCACTCATCTGGGAATGCACCCGGTTTTGCCTTGCGCGCGGTGCCGAAAGCCGCGTTGCGGCGGCGCTGATGCTGGGCGGTGGAGAGTTGATGCGTCACTTTGGAGTGCGCCATTTTGCCGGGGTGTTCGATGCACGTATGGTGCGGATTTACCGGATGATCGGGTCGTCACCAGAGATACTAGGCAGTGATGGCGAGGGGCGAGACCAGATTAGCATTGGGCTTTGGGAGTTTACAGAATATGCACGAACTCAGGTTGCCAAGCGGGCCAACGTGACGCCCGAGCTGTCCGAGCTTTGGTTCCGGCGCAGTTTTGGCGATGCGGAACTGGCCTTTGCGCAATCGGCCTGACGCCAATTCGCTGGTACGTTGCCAGAGGCGGTAGTAGGGTCGGCGCATGTCGACCCTTGCCCCTGTATTTTCTGATGACCAGGCAGAAGCGCATGACCGCATTTCAGAGGTCTTGCGCGAGGTGGGCGTGGATCTGGAAGATGCCATCCTGACACCTCCGCGTGAGGGCAAATCTTCGGTTATGGCGGTTGTGGGCAAGGCAGGATCTGGCAAGACGCTTCTTCTGGCCGAACTCTATCGTGCACTGGAAGAAGCCGGGGTAGAGGTTGTTTCAGGCGATTGGGAAGGGCGGCGGCGCAAGGACCGTCGCACCTTGGCCATCCTTGCTCCAACCAACAAAGCTGCCAGCGTGTTGCGGATGCGCGGCGTGCCGGCCACGACCATTCATCGCATCCTCTATACGCCCGTCTATGATCCTGAATATGAACGTATTGCCGCCTGGCTTTCGGGACAGGGTGAGCGGCCTGAGATCGAAGGACTGACCGACGAGGCGCTGGACCGCGCGCATGGGTTTTTTCAAAGTCACAAATCAATTCCTGGTGCGTTGGCCGCAGCGGGACTGAGGGGTTCAGATTTCATCACGGGCTGGAAACGCCGTGAAGATCCTTTGGACATCGGATTTATTGACGAAGCCTCGATGCTGGATGACAAGCAATTTGAAGATCTCAAAGACATTTTTCCGACACTGCTGCTTTTTGGGGATCCGGCGCAGCTTGCCCCGGTCAATCAATCCGGCGCCATGGTGTTTGACGGGCTGCCTGCACCGAGCAAGCTTAGCCTGAACCGCGTGCACCGGCAGGACGCTGACAACCCAATACTTGATCTGGCGCATGCTCTGTCAGACCCCGAAGTCGGATTCGAAGAATTCGAACGTTTGGTCGAGGCGACAGCGACAAAAGACGAGCGCGTCATCTGGGCAAACCGGGTTGAGGTGGACCTGATGGCCCGCAGTCCGGTTCTTGTCTGGCGCAATGCGACGCGCATTCGGCTGATCAATGCGTTTCGATCTGTACATGGCGCTCCTGACACCGAACTTCTGGAAGGCGAGCCGCTCATCTGTGACGGGATTGAGCTGCCCCTCAAGCATCGCAAGAAACGGCTCGATCTTGAGGCGCGGGGGCTGATCAAGGGCGCACAGGTGATTTACCTTGGGCCAGGACGCAAGCCGGGCTTCTCGCGTTTGCATGTCATGGGCGCCGAAGATCCCCGGGTATCTGCCGCATCTATTGTGAAGATTGAAAAACCTGACGAGGAAGAACCTTTCATCCCATTTGCGGCGCGCATGGGCGCCACGTTCCTGCATGGCGCGGCGGTGACGATCCACAAGGCACAAGGCAGCCAGTGGCCTGATGTACAGGTCTTTGCGCCGGATCTATATGCTGCAGCGCGTATGGGCAGGATTGAAGCTGGTCAGCCGCTTTGGAAGCGGTTGGCCTACGTCGCGATAACGCGCGCCGAGGAACGGCTGCATTGGGTGGTGCGCAATAGGATTGCCAAGCCCGCAGGTGGCCTTCGAGTGGATGATTTGAAAACGGCGCCTGTGCCGTTGGAATTAGAGGTCGAGACATGAAGAGCATTCTGATTACTGGGGCCAGTTCTGGCATCGGGCGCGCCACCGCAGAAGAGTTTCTCAAGGCAGGATGGCGCGTGGGATGCGTGGCGCGGCGTGCGGCGAAGCTGGATGAGATCACGTCATCTCATGAAGCAGCCATCGCTCTGCCTGCGGATGTCACGGATATGGCTGCAATGCAGGATGTTTTCGCGACTTTCGTCGCCTCTGCTGGTCGGATTGATGTCGTGTTCAACAACGCCGGGATGTTTGGGCCCTCCACCTCTCCGGATGAGGTGAGCCTTGATGCTTTTGATCAAGTCATCAATGTCAATGTGCGGGGCATGTTCATCACCGCCAAGCTTGCCTTTGCACAGATGCGCGCGCAGGATCCCCAAGGCGGGCGGATCATCAACAATGGCTCGCTCTCGGCACACAACCCGCGTCCCGGCTCGATCTGTTACACCACATCGAAACATGCCGTGACGGGCATGACACGATCCATCTCGCTCGATGGGCGGCCCTTCAATATTGCGTGCGGTCAGATTGATATCGGCAATGCACGGACTGAATTGGTGGAGGATCTGAACGCCCGTATACTGGCTGAAAACCCCGATGCCACGCTTATGCCGATGATGGATGTGGGCGACGCGGCGCGGTCTGTTCTGCACATTTGCCTCCAGAGGCAAGCCGGCCATATGCAGAAC
>JBCAZO010000077.1:0-8600 GCA_038532975.1 Pseudomonadota bacterium | reverse complement strand
GTCGCGCGCAAAATGTCGGCCATCAGCGTGCCGCGCCCCGGACCAAGCTCGACCAGGGCGAAGCGCTCTGGTGCGCCCTGATCCATCCAGGTCTGCGCCAGGCAAAGGCCGAGAAGTTCGCCAAACATTTGGCTGATCTCAGGCGCAGTGGTGAAATCACCTGCCGCGCCCAGCGGATCACGGGTGATGTAGTACCCATGCTCGGGGTGCATCAGGCAAGCGGCCATAAATGTATCGAGCCGCATGGGTCCTGTGGCCGCAATCTGCGCCTTGAGAAGATCGCCAAGTGCTGTCATTCCGCCACGGCGGCGCGGGCCCGGCGCTGCGCGCGCGCCAGCATGTAAGCTCCAAAAATGATCATTGGGATGCAGAGGATCTGTCCCATGGTCAGCCCGTAGCCATTGATGTGCCAGGCCAGTCCCAAAGGATTGCCGGGGCTGATGAATTGCGCATCAGGTTGGCGGACGAATTCCACCAAGAACCGTCCAAGACCGTAGCCTATAAAGAAAAGCCCTGTGATGGCCCCAACTTTCTTAAGCGCTCCGCGCCGGTAGCCGAGATAGACCAGCACGGCGAAGAGCAGCAGCCCTTCGAGGAATGCTTCATAGAGCTGCGACGGGTGGCGCGCGCACATCCCTGCAACGACGCCTGCGCAATCCTGTGCGGCGGCACCCGGAAAGATGACGCCCCATGGCATCTCGGTGGGCCGCCCCCAAAGCTCGGCATTGGTGAAGTTCGCCAAGCGGCCCAGCAAAAGCCCAACTGGCGTGACCATGCAAAGCACGTCGGCCACCGACAACCACGGGATTCCGTTGCGCTTGGAAAATGCGACGCAGGCAATGATCACCCCGATCAGCCCGCCGTGAAACGACATCCCGCCTTGCCACACCATCAGAATTTCGGACGGGTTCGCGAGGTAGTAGGCGGGTTGATAAAAGAGCACAAAGCCCAGCCGCCCGCCGAGGATCACCCCCAGGATCACCCAGGTGGCCAAATCCTCGACCTGTTTGACACTCATTGGGGCTGTGTCGTTGGGCCATAGATGCGCGCGCTTCACGGTTTGTGCCACAAGCCACCAGCCAATAATGATGCCGACAATGTAGGACAGCGCGTACCACCGCAGCGCCAGCTCGTAGCCGAACACGGTAAAGGAAAACGCCTCGGACGAAATTTCTGGAAAGGGAATTGCTGCGCGCATCTGTGCCTCTGTTTGCTTGCGGCTGCGACGATCAAGACCTTGCCCGCCCTCGCCTTGACGCCCATATAGGGATCAAATGTAAAGCCGGAGCAATCCAAATGCAGACCCGCAACAAGGTTTTTGACGATTTATCGCAATTGATGACAAACGCAATGGGCGTCGCCCAGGGCGCCAAGCAGGAAGCGGACACCGCGATGAAGTCGTGGATCGACCGCTGGCTGGCGGATCGCGACTTTGTCACCCGCGAAGAGTTTGACGCGGTGCGCGCCATGGCTCAGAAGGCGCGCGAGGAAAACGAAGCGCTTAAGGCGCGGATAGAGGCGCTTGAAAACGCCAAATAATACACCTGTGACCGCGCAGACGCGATCCTTGCTATCTCGCCACACTTTGATCAGGAACTGACCGTCCTCAGGTTGTCTCATGGCATAAAAGCCGGTTAGATGACCTTGGGGAGGGAGAATGACTGGTATCGAACTGACGTTTGAAATGTCGGTGGTGCTTGCACTGCTCGCGTTTACCATTTTCCTCTTTGTATCCGAGATCGTCCGGATCGATCTGGCGGCCATTATGGTCATGGTCATTCTTGGTCTGCTCAGCCAACATCCATCGCTCACCAATCTCGCCGATGTCTCGCACCTCTTTGACGGATTTGCCTCTAATGCGGTTATTTCCATCATAGCGGTGATGATCGTTGGGGCCGGTTTGGATAAGACCGGCATCATGAGCAAAGTCGCCGCCGTTATCCTAAAATATGGCGGCAAGACCGAGGCGCGGATCATTCCCATCGTGTCCGGGACAGTGGGCGTCATATCCTCATTCATGCAAAATGTGGGGGCCGCGGCACTTTTCCTGCCGGTGGTCAGCCGCATTGCCGTGCGCACCGAGTTGCCTTTGTCGCGGCTTCTGATGCCGATGGGCTTCTGTGCCATTCTGGGTGGCACGATGACGATGGTGGGGTCTTCGCCTCTGATCTTGCTGAATGACTTGTTGATAAATGCCAACGCCATGCTGCCCGAGGGTGAAAAGATGGAGCCTTTTGGCCTCTTTGCTGTCACACCCATTGGGCTGAGCCTGATTGTGACAGGCATTCTCTACTTCACGATTTTCGGGCGCTGGGTTTTGCCATCAGGCAAAAGCGCCGATGACGCGACAAGTGCGCAGTCTTTGAAAGAATATCTCAAGAATATCTATGGGCTGAAAACCGATATCTTCGAGATTTCGATCCCTTCCGGCCATCCCTGCGAAGGCATGACATTCGATGAGATGATGCAAAAGTATCATGTTTACATCATCGGAAGCGCCTATCGCGGGAAACGCTGGTTCGCCCCAGTGATCCAGACGCCTATTGAGACGCCCTGTAGACTGGCGGTTCTGGGGCGGTCTCGAGTGATCCGTGAAATGGTACTTGATCAGGGGTTCACGCTGCACAGTGAATTGGACGTCTTTGCCGAAGATTACGCGCCGACCAAATCAGGCGTGGCCGAGATGGTGATCCCACCGGGATCTGAGGTGATTGGCAAATGCGCGCATGACCTGGTGTTTCGCAAAACCTATGGAGCGAGCCTTCTGGCCATCCATCGTGATGAAGAGACAATGAGTTATGTGGAAACCGAGACCCACGCACCGACGCTTGTCGGCGAAGTGCCGTTCCGCGCCGGGGACACGCTTGTGATCCATTCGACCTGGGATGCGTTGATGCGCCTGACCCGTAATCCCGATTTCGTTGTCGTCACCACCGAATTCCCACATGAAGAACTGCGCCCCTCCAAGGTCGGGTGGGCCGTGTTTTTCTTCCTACTATCGCTCAGCATGATCCTGTTCACGGATATCCTGTTGTCATTGTGCCTTTTGACCGGAGCCGCAGGGATGATCATCACCCGCGTGATTGACATTGATGAAGCTTACCGGGCTGTGAGTTGGAGTACGATCTTCCTTTTGGCCAGTCTCATACCGCTGGGTCAGGCGGTTCAATCAACTGGAACGGCAGAATGGATTGCGCAACAGATCCTGACCCTGCTCAATGGCTGGCCAATCTGGTCGTTGCAAGTCGGCCTCGCGATCCTGGCCACGGTCTTTACACTGGTGATGTCAAACGTCGGCGCGACGGTGCTTCTCGTGCCGCTGGCCGTGTCCATCGCCGCCGCCGCCGGGGCTGATCCGGCGCTTTTTGCTCTGACCGTGGCGATCTCAACGTCAAACTCCTTCCTGATCCCAACGCATCAGGTGAACGCCCTGATCATGGGGCCGGCCGGGTACAAGGTGACCGATTTCATCAAGGGTGGCGGGATCATGACCATCCTGTTTTTAATCGTTTCTCTGGCGGTGATGAACGCGGTGTTCTAGAGCCAGCAAGGCCAAAACACACTTATCCCCTGCATTTTGATGAAACTTTCATGTCATCCACAACTTATTGCGTTTATCCCCAAGAAATAGCTTTACAGGCTGACTGATAAGCCCCACCATATTTGGTAGGACAGCGGGAAACCTCCCCTGAACCTAGAGCAGACACCGAGCGATAGCGGCTCTGCCAGCCCGTCGCTACAACAAAAAAGAGGTGGCGCTATGGCATTATCAGAGCAGTTCCTTCACGAAGACCTTCACCCTATCGACATCGTTGAACATCTGGCCGAGCATCATGACTGGGATTTCGACCGCATCGCCGATGATCAGATTGCCATGGCCGTCGAGGGCCAATGGCGCACCTATTCCGTGACACTGGCCTGGTCGAGCTATGACGAGACCCTGCGCATGGTGTGCACGTTTGAAATGGAGCCACCGGAGGACAAGCTGCCGGTGCTCTACGAGCTTTTGAATTGTGTGAACGACCAATGCTGGGCCGGGGCCTTCAGCTATTGGGCCGAACAGAAACTGATGGTCTACCGCTACGGACTGATCATGGCGGGCGGACAGGGTGTCGCGCCAGAACAGATCGATACCCTGATTGGCGCGGCTGTGCTGAGCGCCGAGCGCTATTACCCGGCCTTCCAACTGGCGGTCTGGGGTGGACGCTCACCCGAAGATGCCATGCAGATCGCCATTGGCGAGGCCTACGGACGGGCCTGACTATCACTCACGGCCAGACATGAGGGCGGGCTTCGGCTCGCCCTTTGGTGTAGGGAGGTGCCTTTTGGGGCGGTTATGAGCGCCCTGCATTTTGCGTATACTGCGGCGCAGGAAAAGTCGGCTTTGAGCCCATACCTACCGGATGCCGCGTTGCGCTTGAATGTCCGCATTCGCGCGGCGTTGCTATACCAGATTTACCTCATGCGCTTCCCACAACTGCGGCGGTTCTATCTTTTTGGACAGATGCGTGATCACAGCTTCGGGCACGGCATCTGGTCGATCCCTGTTCTGACGGCGCAGTTGGTCTGGGCCCGGTTCGAGATAGACAATCTCCACGCGTGCACCGTAGTCACGCAGTAGCCGCAGAACCTTTGATCGGTTCTGTCGGGTCACATTGGTAGCGTTCCAAACAAAATCACGCCCGGCCCGCAGGTGCTCTCGCGCCCGTTCATGCGCAGCCTGGATAACCTGGCCTTGATTGTCAGTTGCAGAGACGCCTAGTTCGTCTCGGATCAAATCAAGGCTGACGACAGGATGTTCTGGGCGGTGTTTCCCGATCCAGGTATCCTTCCCTGCACCAGGCAAACCGGACATGACGGTAACCGTACAAGGGAACGCCTCGTGAGCCTCATAGTGCGGGTCTCGGTCTTCCAACTCAAAGAAGGCAACCCGGCTTTCATCATTGGCGAAGGCAAATTGATGATCCCAACAGTTGGCCTCTTGGAAGGTCAATGCGGCGAGGCTCACACTCTCCAAGATAGATTTCTGGTCCTCACATTTGCGACCCATGGCGTCGGCCTTTGCATGAAGGCAAAGGTGATCCGGCCTGCACCGCCACGATGTTTCAATAGCCATACGGTTTGGATCAGGCCGCTCGATCAACCAAAATGGCAGTTGATGATGGGCAATGATCCCACACAGGGCCTCGCGCCACGCAAACGGAGACCCCGCATACCACAGCAGTTCCCGTGCAATGGATGCACCAACACGGGAATGACCACGGGAAGATATGCGTCCGTGATCCTCATGCTTTGTGACGGCGGGCTTGCCGACATCATGCAAGACCGCAGCCCAGAACAGGTTGGTCCGGTCCAAATCGGGAAGACCTTGCCAGTCTGGGTCCGCCACCAGAGCCTCGACCACCATTCGTGTGTGCGTTCCGACATCGCCTTCGGCGTGATGGATCGGGTCCTGCGGACAGGTGTCGAGGATAGCAAGCTCCGGCCAAAGCAACCAAATCTCGCCCCAGTCCACCTGCCAGAATGGACTGGAGGGGACCAAGGCCAACAGGTTTTCATGGGTGACGGCGTGTTTGACGGGCTTAGGCATCGTAGGCCCCCTCAACACCCAAGGTGGGTGCAAAAATATCGACACCATCGGCCAAGCCGTTCGGCAGGATCGGACGATCGTGCCAATGCCCGTCAGCCGCTTCAATCGCCTGTAAGAAGTCAGCCCGCACGAACTTGAACCGATCCTCCACGTGGTCTGCATTTTCTTGCTTCAGATACAGCCCTTCGGCTAGATCGCTGTCCTCTGTCTGCTGGTCAACCATGTCAGGACGGCTGCCGGACCGCTCCGCTGCCACCGACAGTGCATCACGCCACTCTTCCGATTTGTACGGTGAAGGCTGGGTCAGGCTGACCAACTGGTCAACTGACCTGATCTCACCAGTATGGATGACCGGCACCGGCATAATTGGCAGTCCGTTCAGCAAAGCCCGACGAGCAGCCGTGCTCAGGAATGCGTTGGTTTCCCGGTCAAGCACATCGAACTCCATAAAGTAATGCGGTAGCCGGTCATAGAACACAGTGTGTTTGGCATACATCCATTCGCCATACATGACGAAACGATGGACCAGCACCGGGTGCAGGACATGTGCATGGGCCGCAGCCCAGGTTTTCAGCAAGGCGAAATGCCGTTCCCGACTACCGCCGGTCAGATAGTGCCCTCGGCTTTGCAGAAGCAGGTTGCCATCGCCGTCGAAGGATACGGCGGAGTTGGCCCCGTCGAGCTTCTCTTCGACAATCAGGGGCTGGCCTGAAAGCTCTTTGATTGGTTTGTCATCCGCCATATCGCCCACCTGAAGGCGCGAGCCTTCAATGTGCCGCGTACGCGGGTATTTGTGGATATGCATAACTGTCTCATGATGTATCGATTGGTCGCACAAAGCCACCCGGCAGGATTTACCAGGGTGTTGGTTTGATTATGTGCGCTGCGATTACATCGGACTTCCATGGGGCTTGGGGTTGAGACAGGCGACCCTCTTAACGTTGACAAACGAAAAAATCAACAGCGTATGAGTTGGATGGCTCCTGCTCCACCGGCATCGAACGTGCCAAAGTGCAGTTGTTATCGACTGCTAGGAAAGGAGCCATCCAATGACAGTAAAGACCGTAGGCCTGAATTTGGCCAAGGACGTTTTTCAAGTTCACTGCGTTTCAGCGACCGGGCGCAGGATCATCAACAGGAAGATCAAACGAGCCAAACTGCTGGCGTTCTTTGAGACACTGCCGCGCTGTGTTGTCGGCATTGAGGCCTGCGGGTCAGCGCATCATTGGGGCCGCGAGCTGCGCAAACTTGGTCATGACGTGCGGCTGATGCCTGCTGCCTATGTCAAGCCCTATGTGAAGCGCGGCAAGACTGATGCGGCCGATGCCGAGGCCATTTGCGAAGCAGTGCGCCGTCCCACGATGCGCTTTGTTGAGATCAAATCGGAAGATCAGCAGGCTGTATTGGCAATACATAGGACGCGAGATCTGGTTGTCCGCCAGCGCACCCAGGTCGTGAATATGATCCGGAGCATTCTGCGAGAGTTCGGTCACATTCTGCCAACAGGCATCGAGGCTGTGTCCAAGTTCGCCCGGGAACACGGCACCGAAGAACATTTGGAAATGCCCGAGATCGCAGACGGCATTCTTGGCGTTATGTGCCATCAGCTGAACGGGCTCAATGCACGTGTCGAAGGGCTGACCAAATTGATCGAACAGCACGCCTGGCTCGATGCCGATGCACGAAGGTTGATGCGCATGCCAGGGGTCGGGCCGATCACAGCTTCGGCTATCGTCGCCACGATAGGTGATGCGAAACAGTTCGAGACTGGGCGCGATCTGGCGGCTTGGTTGGGACTCACGCCGCTTAACAAATCCAGTGGCGGGAAAGAGCGTCTGGGCCGCATTACAAAGAAAGGCGACAGGTACATTCGAAAGTTGCTGATCATCGGAATGACATCGCGCGCGCTCATGGCCAAGAACACACCTGAAAAGGCGGACATCTGGACCGCCAAACTGCTCGACGAGAAGCCGTTTCGACTAGCCACCGTCGCGATCGCCAACAAATCCGCCCGGATCATTTGGGCGATCCTGACAAAACGGGAGGAATACCGGCAACTGATCGCTTGATCCTGCCTAGAGATGCAAGACGATTGATGTGATGATGCGAAACGAAGTCAACCAAGAGTAAGGACACTCCGATGAATGTCGCGGCCTTCGAGGTCGTTTAGCCGATAGGAACCTTGCTCGCGGAACTCATCAGGGCCAGTGGCAACTGCCACGCAAACAGGCCGGACACACGACTGTACTGACAGACCATCGCAATCACAAAAAACTCTTGCAATGCAGGAGCCATCCACACAGGACATTCAAAGACGTTATTGAATTGTCCACTTTGTCCACTTTGTCCACTTACCCGCCATCCGCCGAAGCTGTGCTGCAGATTGACCGCTTGATCGTAAACCCCCGACCAAAAGTTGTCGCCGACAAAGGTCTTTTGCCCCGCGACTTTGCGCGAGGCTTGGCCGAGGCGCACGATCTCGCATTGCACCCTCGGGATGCGCGATTTATCACAGGTTAAAACGAATGCGGCAGGGCAGGGATAGCCAATATGGATACGGAAACAGTGGCCCAGAACGGGCTGGTTCTTTTGGGATGTGGCAAGATGGGGTCGGCCATGCTCTCGGGCTGGCTGGAAGGCGGGCTGCCTGCCGGGTCTGTCTGGGTGATCGATCCCAAACCGTCAGACTGGCTGCAATCCACCGGTGTGCATATTAACACAGACCTCCCGCCGCATCCGGCCATCGTGTTGATTGCGGTGAAACCCCAGATGATGGGAGACGCCCTGCCGACGATTGCGGCGATGGGAAATGGCGAAACGCTCTTTGTCTCTGTCGCTGCGGGCACCGAAATTGCGTCTTTTGAAGCGGAACTGGGGGAGCAAAGCCCGATCATACGGGTGATGCCCAACACGCCTGCTGCCGTGGGCAAGGGCATATCCGCCATGATCGGCAATGCCCATGTTCGCCCGGATCAGCTTCAAAAGACGCAATTTCGGTGCCCGCAGCGAC
>JBCAZO010000076.1:0-8633 GCA_038532975.1 Pseudomonadota bacterium | reverse complement strand
GCCGTCGCTTTGGTTGCGTAAGCGCATCAATCATTCGTTGGCGGGATTTGGTGGAAATAAAGCGACGGCCCATCGGGCCGGTCCGTCGCTGGCACGGCGGCGCTCCGCGCCGTGATTTCCGTGCCTGAGGCGAGGAGAACTCAATAGTCTCTAAAACTTCAGCTTTCCAAACAGAGCTTTGATCGAACCAAAAGCTTCTGCCGATTTGGGTTGTGGGCTTTTTGCCCTAATGACCGACCACCTCTCTCGCGCCAACGCCCTTTCGCCAACATATAACCCCTCCTCCGAACCATGATCGTTCAGCAACAGTGTTCGTTTGGCATTGGTCTTAATGCTGTGGTTATCTTCCGATATCACGTTTTCCGTGCAATCATTAAACATAGACCTTCGCTTTTCGTCAGAATGCCTTTCATAGCGGTCCCAGCTGAAAAAGACGGTCTCTTCCAGAACAAACGAAATCAAGAACTCGGTCAGGTAGATATGTTGATCGTTTTGCGTCGATGCTGGGCCCTCTGTAATAACTTTTGGATTGTCCGCCTTTGCACCAAACTCATGGCACCAAGTCCAAACATTTTGATTTTCAAAGGCAAAAGGAACGAGACCACCAAGATGCTTGAGTTTGCCTGGACTGACCAACCGGTTCTGCGTGGCAAGCGGGCCCGGCATATCGTATTCATAAGGTATTGTTAGCCTGCCAATCTCTCTCCAAAGATCGACCAGTGGACGCGCAGCATATGAAGGAATTGCCATTTGATCGACCGGCAATCCAAGATCGTCATCGTTGTACCATTCTTGCAAGAACTCAGAGAGATCTTTGATAGATACGATCATTCAGATATTCTCCGAACCTCTGGCTGTCCCAGCCTCCACGCCAGGACGATCGGGTTTTGCGTGGTAGGAAGTCCCGGATCACGTCCGGGACTGCGCCTCCCCTACTCCCGCTCGTCCATCTCAAAGCCAAGATGCCGCGCGACTGTGAAGATGTCTTTGTCGCCCCTTCCACACATATTCATGCAGATGATGTGATCGGCAGGCAGGTCTGGCGCGATCTTCATGACATGAGCCAGCGCGTGGCAGGGCTCCAGCGCGGGGATGATGCCTTCGGTCTCGCAGGAGAACTTGAACGCCTCCAGCGCCTCTTTGTCGGTGATTGAGACATATTCGGCGCGGCCGATGTCGTGCAGCCAGGAATGTTCCGGGCCAATGCCGGGGTAATCGAGACCGGCGGAGATCGAGTAACCCTCCAGGATCTGGCCATCGTCATCCTGCAGAAGATAGGTGCGGTTGCCATGCAACACGCCGGGGCGGCCACCAGTCAGTGACGCGCAATGCTCCATCTTTTGGTTCACGCCCTTACCACCGGCCTCGACGCCGATGATCTGCACATCCTTGTCATCGAGGAAGGGATAGAAAAGACCCATGGCATTGGAGCCACCACCGATGGCGGCGATTATCGTGTCGGGCAGACGGCCCTCGGCCTCTTGCATCTGGGCCTTGGCCTCTTTGCCGATGATCTGCTGGAAATCCCGCACCATGGCGGGGTACGGGTGCGGGCCAGCGACCGTGCCGATGCAGTAGAACGTGTCACGCACATTGGTCACCCAGTCGCGCAGGGCATCGTTCATCGCATCCTTGAGCGTGCCGCGACCGGACGTGACGGGAACCACCTCGGCGCCCAAAAGACGCATGCGGAAAACGTTGGGCTTTTGACGCTCCACATCATGCGCGCCCATATAGACCACGCATTTCAGCCCGAACTTGGCGCAGACTGTGGCTGTGGCCACGCCATGCTGGCCTGCCCCGGTTTCTGCGATAATCCGGGTTTTACCCATGCGGCGCGCGAGCAGGATCTGGCCCAGCACATTGTTGATCTTGTGCGCACCGGTGTGATTGAGCTCATCCCGTTTGAGATAAATCTTGGCCCCGCCCAGCCGTTCGGTCATGCCTTCGGCAAAGTAGAGCGGGCTGGGACGGCCCACGTAATGCTTCCAAAGATAATCCATCTCATCCCAGAAGGACTGATCCGTTTTGGCAAACTCGTACTGCTTTTCCAGCTCAAGGATAAGCGGCATCAGAGTTTCCGACACGAACCGCCCGCCGAACTGGCCAAAGCGGCCTTTTTCGTCAGGTCCCGTCATGAAAGAGTTGAACAGATCATTCATCGCGCATGTCCCTTTATCTCACCCGCCACTGAATATGGGAGGGTTTGGGGATTTTCCAGTCAAAAGGCGTGCGACATTTCGCAGATAAAGCTTGGCAAAAGGCCACAAGGTCCGCAAGCTGAAACCATGCGTGGTCTGGCCCTTCTCTTTGGTCTTCTTGCGGGCGGTGCTTTCGCCAGCGACGGGTGCGAGGATATCTGGTTCACCCGCAACCTGATCTTTGATCGGGCGGGCTATTGCTTTGGATCGAACTTGGGACAGGCACTGTTCAACAATGGCGATTGTATCGGGACATCTGTGACGATCGCACCGGATCAAAAACGCATCGTTGATGAGATCCGTGCGCTTGAGACACAACATGGCTGTCAGGTGGATACCGCGCGGACTGGCCTCAACATGATTGACATCGCGATCCGGCGACAGTTGCGGGATCTGCCCATCCGGGATGAGTTTGAATCGGGTTGTCTTGGCTGGCTGGGGCCAGTCGTACCGTTGCATGCGGGTCATGACAAAAGCTCTGCGGTGGTTGGGCGCGTCGAGCCGGGCGATTACATCCTCTATTCGCATATTGGCCGCACTGGCTGGAGCTATGTCACCACGCACACGGCCAACTGGGCTTCTTTCAAAAGCGGTGGCTGGATGCAGCAGACCGGCGTGACGGATACCTCCTGCGCGCAATGGGCAGGTTAAGTCAGCGGCAGTTTGAAACCGGTATGTGAGGCGACAAAGCCCATGCGTTCGTAAAAACGGTGGGTGTCTGTGCGGGTGGTGTTCATGGTCAATTGCACAAGGCCACAATTTGCGACGCGGGCGCGAGCGATCATGTCTTGCACCATTTGTTCGCCAACCCCCTGCCCCCGCAAATCGCTTGCCACGCGAACGCTTTCGATCTGAGCGCGGCGTGCGGCGCGTAAAGACAGGCCACTGATAAAGGTGATCTGATAGGTGGCGATGACACGGGCCTTGGGGTCTTCGCCGACGATCAGGTGATTGTTGCCTTCGGCCTGCATCTTGGCAAAGGCTGCCTGGTAATGCGCCAGATCTGCGCCTTCGCGCGCCTGGCCCAGCATATCGTCCTGTAACAGAGCCAGCACAGCCGGGACATCCGCCTGTGTGGCCATACGAAAGGTGATCATGCGAGCGCCGCTTTGACGAAGGCGCGCATCTTTGCGTGATCTTTCACGCCCGGCGCGCTTTCCAGAGCTGAGGACAAATCAAGCTGTTTTGCGCCCGTGCGCTGCATGGCCTCGGCGACGTTGTCGACGGTCAAGCCTCCGGCAAGCATCCACGGCACGCTCCAACGTCGCCCGGCAATCAGGTTCCAGTCAAACGCCATAGCATTGCCGCCTGGTCGGGTTGCATCCTTGGGCGGTTTTGTGTCCAGCAGGATCTGGTCGGCGACCTCGCTATAGGTGTCAATCGCTGCCAAATCAGCTTCGTCCGCCACACCGACCGCTTTCATCACAGGCAATCCATAGCGCTTCTTCACCTCGATCACGCGTTCGGGGCTTTCATGGCCATGAAGCTGGATCATGTCCAACGGCACCTGATCGGTCAGAGTGTCGAGGGTTGCGTTCTCGGGGTCAACGACAAGGCCGACTTTGGCAAGGCCAAGGGGCGCAGATAACGCCATGTCTCTCGCCCGCTCCGGTGACACATAGCGCGGTGACTTCGGGAAAAACACAAAGCCAACATAGGCCGCACCCGCCTCTGCGGCCACGGCTACATCTTCGGGCCGAGTGAGCCCGCATAGTTTGACTTTGATGTCCTTCGGCATGGCCGGGGCTTAGCTGGCCTGATCGAGCAAGGCAAGCACCTCGTCTTTGCCCTCATGCTTCTCGCCTTTGAGGCGTGCCACTTCGGCGCGCAGGCTGGCCATCTCACGTGCCTGACGCGCGGCGGCAGCACGTTCACCAGCTTCGCGGATCCATTCCCAGATGAAGCCGACGATAAGGCCTGCCAGAATACCGCCAAAAATGACAACAAAAAGCGGTAGCTGATACGTCGGGTTCAACTCGGCCAGTCCGGCTAATTCATTGGGAAGCACGCGTAGCTCGACCATCTGGCGGTTGGCCAAAGCAATCAGAACCAGCGCCAGTCCAAAGATGGCGATGGACGCATAGCGAACGTAACGCATTACGCTTTCCCGTTCAGCCGTTCACGCAAAAGTTTGCCGGCCTTAAAGAAGGGGACATGCTTTTCCTCAACTGGAACGGATTCACCGGTGCGTGGGTTGCGGCCGGTGCGGGCGTCGCGCTTTTTCACCGAAAAGGCGCCGAAGCCGCGAAGCTCGACCCGGTTGCCATTGGCCATGGCGCCGGTGATCTCATTGAAGAAGGTGTTCACGATCCGCTCGACATCGCGTTGATAAAGATGTGGGTTTTCGTCTGCGATCTTTTGAATAAGTTCGGATCGGATCATCGGGTCCCCCAATTGTGTCGGTCACAGCAGCAGCGCAGAACAACGCTTAGGAAAGTATAGATTGAAAATGGCTGCGCTGGAAATGGAAAGCCGAGCCGTTTGACGGGTTTAAGCGGCAGTTTTTTTGCAATCACGCGAAAATTCGCCTCCATTTGCGCGAAAATTGAGACGTGGCGGGTTGTCGCACCCAAGTTTTGCGGTGCAGCAAAGCCATTGATTCGGATGAGAAATGCTAAGTTTTTCGTGTGGGAAACTCGTGCCAGGCATTATTTTTGGTTGGCCATGATCCGGCCATGGACATGCAATGCCCTATCAGAAAGACAAAAGGCCCCGCTTGATGACGGGGCCTTTTTCAAGTCTGAACAGGTCAGGATTACTTTTCTTCGTCGCCCTTCAGAGCGGCGCCGAGAATGTCGCCCAGCGACGCGCCAGAGTCCGAGCTGCCATACTGTTGCACGGCTTCTTTTTCTTCGGCGATCTCGCGCGCCTTGATCGACAGGCCCAGACGACGGGTTTTGCTGTCGACATTGGTGACGCGCACGTCAACCTTGTCGCCAACAGAGAAGCGGTCAGGGCGTTGTTCGGCACGGTCACGCGACAGATCAGAGCGACGGATAAAGGATTTCATGCCTTCGTACTCGACCTCGATGCCACCGTCTTCGATGGCTGTCACTTCGACGGTCACGATCGAGCCACGCTTTACGCCACCCACGGCGTCGGCGAACTTATCGCCACCCAGCGCTTTGATTGACAGAGAAATACGTTCTTTCTCGACATCCACTTCCGAGACAACTGCCTGGACCATATCGCCCTTCTTGTAGCTCTGGATGGCATCTTCGCCGCGCTCGTCCCAGCTCAGGTCCGACAGGTGGACCATGCCGTCGATATCGCCTTCGAGACCGATGAACAGACCAAATTCGGTGATGTTCTTGACCTCGCCCTCGACCTCGGTGCCTTCGGGATGGGTCTCGGCAAAAACTTCCCATGGATTGCGCATTGTCTGCTTGAGGCCAAGAGACACCCGGCGCTTGGTGCCGTCGATTTCCAGAACCATGACTTCGACTTCCTGAGAGGTCGACACGATCTTGCCGGGATGCACGTTCTTCTTGGTCCAGGACATCTCGGAGACATGCACAAGACCTTCGACACCGGGCTCCAGCTCAACAAAGGCACCGTAATCGGTGATGTTTGTGACACGGCCCGTGTGCGTTGATTCCAGCGGATACTTGGCCGCGACCAGATCCCAGGGATCTTCCTGCAGCTGTTTCATGCCAAGGCTGATGCGGTGCGTTTCCTTGTTGATCTTGATGACCTGCACATTGACGGTCTCGCCAATGTTGAGGATCTCGCTCGGGTGGTTGACCCGACGCCACGCCATGTCTGTGACATGCAAGAGGCCATCGACGCCACCCAGGTCCACGAACGCACCGTATTCGGTGATGTTCTTGACCACACCTTCGACCGAGTCGCCTTC
The DNA here is from genome assembly GCA_038532975.1 of Pseudomonadota bacterium. Classification (GTDB taxonomy): domain Bacteria; phylum Pseudomonadota; class Alphaproteobacteria; order Rhodobacterales; family Rhodobacteraceae; genus Roseovarius. Next base: position 2,576 of record JBCAZO010000076.1, on the reverse strand, counting down.
GGCCAGCTTGCCGATGACTTCGGCGCGCTGTTCAGCGCGGCTTTCTTCCAGGATGGCGCGGCGCGAGACAACGATGTTGCCGCGACGACGATCCATTTTCAGAATCTGGAAAGGCTGCTTCAGACCCATCAATGGGCCAGCGTCGCGCACGGGGCGCACATCGACCTGCGAACCGGGCAGGAAGGCCACGGCACCGCCAAGGTCAACAGTAAAGCCGCCTTTGACACGACCAAAGATCGCGCCTTCGACACGCGCGTCGTCGGCATAGGCTTTTTCCAGACGATCCCAGGCTTCCTCGCGGCGGGCCATCTCACGAGAGATAACAGCTTCGCCACGGGCGTTTTCCGCGGCGCGCAGGAAGACCTCGACCTCATCGCCAACGGCGATCTCAGGGGCCTCTCCGGGATTTGCGAATTCTTTGAGCTCAACGCGGCCTTCCATTTTATAGCCGACGTCGATGATGGCTTGTCCCGCTTCGATTGCGATGACCTTGCCTTTGACAACTGTGCCCTCTTCGGGCGTGTCCATTTCGAGACTTTCGTTCAGAAGGGCCTCGAACTCCTCCATAGATGCATTTTGAGCCATGTGGCGTTTCAATCCTAACGTTTTCAGTGTTTCCGGCCGCGCGGTTGTCTCCGCCGGTCTTGGGGTTTCATTGGTCAGACGGGCCGCATGTCGCAAAACAAAGAGGGCCGGAGAACCCGACCCTGCTCGATCTCATGTGCTTCGCGGCGGTTTCCGCCTTGTCGACGGGGGCGCTATAGCCCTGATCCTCAAGTTAATCAAGGGTCATTGAGTTGTTTTATCGGCGTCACACTGCCAACGAAACGCCGCATATAGAGCCGGGATCACTCGCGTAATGATAATCGTAAATACTCATTTGGCGACCCAGAGGTCACTCTGGCAAGTGACCAGGCGCTGTGCGGGTTTTCCACATCGACATCAATCTGGCCGCCGTCACACAGATTGACAACCAGGGCGGGGCTCGAACACCAATCGACCTGTGCCCGCAAAACATGCTCTTGGGCCATGACATAAACGGTTACAGACCGATTGCGCTTGAGCTTTGCGACATCAAAACCATACACCAGAATCCGGTAAGCACGCCAGCGGTCGACCCAGCCGCTGGCGCGATGGAAGACCATCCTGGCCGCTATAACGTTTGTTTGCGCGCCACTTCCGCACAGGCGGCCGCTACAGCCTCTTCGATACTCATACGCGTGGTGTCGAGCATCACAGCGTCTTCGGCAGGTTTGAGCGGCGCTGTGGCGCGGGCGCTGTCACGGGCGTCGCGCGTTTGCAGGTCGGAGAGCACGGTTTCGAAATCCATCTCATGCCCCTTTCCCAAAAGCTCGTCCAAACGACGCTGCGCACGCACATTGTCACTGGCAGTCACAAAGAGCTTTACCTCAGCGTCTGGGCAGATGACGGTTCCGATGTCTCGCCCATCAAGAACGGCCCCGCCAGCTCTGCGCGCAAAGGCGCGTTGAAAATCGACGAGGGCGGCGCGTACCTCTGGAATAGCCGCCACACGGCTTGCGGCCTGAGCGACGTCTGGCGTTCGCAGGCCATCGGCCTCCAGATCCTCGGGTGTCAGCAATTTTGCGGCTTTTAATGGATCGGTGCCGTCCAGTGTACGACGCCCGGTGGCGCGGTAGAGCAGGCCGGTGTCGAGATGGGCAAATCCAAACTTGTCCGCAACAGACCGTGAAATCGTGCCCTTTCCCGCGGCGGCGGGGCCATCAATAGCAACCGTGAAAGCCATGCGTTTTGATCCTTTCTTGCCGTCTTGCAAGCGGTCGCCATCATGCAATGGCATCGCCTGAGCATGAAACAATTTGTTTCCAACATTCGGACCCGCGATATATGGCGAATTTGCCTTAGTTGTTAAGCCCCCTATTAGGTGCTTTTGCGAAACAGTTGGTCTGTGATTCAGGGCGTGGAGGTATTTCTGGCCGTTTATTGTCCCGGCCTGGAAAACGGCGTGGCAAATCTCTTCCATCTGCTCTTAACAATCTAGTAACTGTTTTGCCCAGATGATGGCGGAGCGTCCGCATTTTAGCCCAAGTCCTGGTCGAAACCATGCTGGACCAACCCTGTAACCGTACCTGAGTGATCCGTTAAATGAACTGTTCAACCCCGCAACCAGACTACGATGTTCTTCTCGCCCCAGTGCCGCGCACATCCCGCTGTCGCGCCATGACACATATGTCGCGCTGGTGGGACAAAGGCATGCTGTCGAGCTTGCCATTCATGGAACTGACCATGTCTGTTGGCGTGATGATCACTTTATGCGCTTGGATGGCGCTGACCTGAACCATCCTCGTTCAGGCGTTTTCAATTTCAGGATTGGAGCGGGTAGCGGGAATCGAACCCGCAATAACAGCTTGGGAAGCTGCTGTGATACCTTTTCACCATACCCGCCGCGCTGATGCGATGTTACGGGGATATCCCAGGGAGGGTCAAGGAACAGGCGGCTTTGTGCACCATCCGTCTTTTTGAATCCAATGACCAAAAGTCACGTGTTTTTTCGGCGACTTTTCCGTAAGGTCAGCTATAGATGACCTCGATATGTA
>JBCAZO010000075.1:0-8644 GCA_038532975.1 Pseudomonadota bacterium | reverse complement strand
CCCTCTGACTTCGGTGTGCAACATACACATCACGCGAGTCACTTGTGCATTTTTGCATATCAACGACACCCTATCGTCAACGCTGTGTTTCCAAGTTCTGGATTGATTAGCGCTTCCTTAACCTCAACCATGAGATGTTGAGGCGGGTTGGGTCCGCTTGGGGTTAAAAGTGTTTTTCATGGGGTAAGGGCTGATGAAACACCTGTCTCTTCTGATCGCGGCACTGGCGTGTCTGGGCATCGCCGGGTGTACCGAAACAATTCAACCTGAGGAAAACCCGCGTATTCTTCTGATGGGGGATTCGATGATGGCTGTGCATGGCATGCGCGGCCAGGCGGTTGCCGACGCCATCGAACGGCACCTGGGCGAACAGGTCGTGGACCGCTCTGTCACAGGCGCCCGCTTTCTCTATGCCTTGCCGATATCTGGGGCTGCAGGCCTCAACATCACCAAGCAGTATCGCAAGGGCAACTGGAACTGGGTTGTCCTGAATGGCGGAGGCAATGATTTGCTATGGGGCTGTGGCTGCGGGCCGTGTCGTGGGAAAATCAACCGCCTGATTTCCGAGGACGGGCGGCGCGGCGTCATCCCTGGCTTTGTCGCCAGGATGCGTCAATCCGGGGCCAATGTCGTCTTTGTGGGTTACTTACGCACGCCCGGCGTCACCTCCCCCATCGAGCATTGCGTCGACGAAGGTCAGGAAATGGACCGCCGTGTGGCCAAACTGGCAGCATTGGACAGAGGCGTTCACTTCGTGTCGCTGCAAGACCTCGTGCCCAATGGCGACCGAAGCTATCACGCGGTTGATCTGATTCACCCTTCAACCAAAGGCAGTGATGCCATAGGCGCGCGCATCGCCGAGACGATCATGAAATAAGCCGCTTGAGCCAGCCTTTCTTTTCCGCCTCTTCCGGCGCGTCATCGTCGCTTGGACCTTCGATCACCTTTTCGAGGTTTTCAAAAAACTGATCCGCCATTTTCTTGGCAAAACCGTCTACAATGCGACTGCCAAGCTGCGCCAGTTTGCCACCGACCTTGGCATCCACGTCATAGGACAATTCGATCCCCTCATCGGTCTCGGTCAGCCGCACATTGGCGCCACCTTTGGCAAAACCTGCAGCACCGCCCTTGCCTTCTCCATCAAGACGCAGGCTCTCACCTTCGACCATGTCCGAGAGTGTGACCGTCCCTTTGAACGTTGCTTTCACTGGGCCAACCTTTTGTACCACGGTTGCCTCAAACCCGTCTTCAGGCGTGCCTGTAACCTCCTGAGCACCCGGCACACATTCTTTTAGCACCTCAGCACTCAAAAGCGCGTTCCAGACTGTGGATTTGTCTGCTTTGATCATGCGTGCGCCGCTCATATGCATTGTGAATGCTCCCGGATTTGACCTCTCTTACCTAGTCGAACCACTGGGATAGGCCAAGACCCTGAAATGCGTCGCAAATGGACAAGACCCGGGCCGCTCGAGGCTGATAGCGCAAAAACGAAAGGTCTCTTGCATGCAATCTTCACAGGCACAAAGCAATCCGGGCGTGGGCATCGTCTTCATTCTCGTTGGCGTGCTGGCGATCTCTGTGAACGACATGCTGATCAAGTTCCTGTCGGGAGGCTACCCTTTGCACCAGATGGTTTTCGCCCGCTCGACCATTGGAATTGTTTTCAGCCTCATGTTGGTTCAGCTCGAAGGTGGTTGGCGCATTCTGCGCGCCGACCGTCCCGCGCTGCATTTGCTGCGCTGCGGGATGATCGTGATTGCCAATATGACGTTCTTTGCGGCCCTCGCGGTCCTGCCACTTGCCGAGGCCACGGCGCTGTTCTTTGTAGGACCACTGTTCATCACGCTTCTGAGCGTGCCGCTCTTGGGGGAAAAGGTCGGAGCCCTGCGTCTGAGCGCGGTCATTGTGGGCTTTGTAGGTGTGATCATCATGACTAGACCGTGGGAAGGACAGACCGCACGTGACGTGCCGATGGTGATCTATCTTCTGCCCATCCTCGCGGCCATCACCTACGCCACGAACCAGGTCTTAACGCGCATGTTGGGCGTCACGTCCAAAGCCTCGGCTCTGGCGGTCTATATCCAGGTGACATTCATCATCGTCAGCCTTGGGTTCTGGATCGTGGCAGGCGACGGTCGCTATGCCGAAGACGTCACCAATGAAAGCCTGGTTTTTCTTTTACGCGCCTGGGTCTGGCCGGAAGGGCGCGATGTCTGGCTATTCCTTGGGCTGGGGTTTAATTCTGCTGTGGTTGGTTATGCGCTCGCGCAAGCCTATCGCTCGGCGGACGCCGCCGTTGTGGCGCCCTTTGAATATGCCGGTCTGCCGCTCGCAATCTTCTGGGGGTGGCTCATTTGGGCCGATCTACCCGATCGCGTGACGCTGATGGGCATTGCACTTATTCTCGGAGCAGGGTTGTTTGTGTTCTTGCGCGAACATCAAAAGAAGCGCCGCATTTTGCGCGGCAAGCGCGTTCATGGGCGGTGGTGAGACGAGGACATGCTCTCAGGGATCAAGGTAGTCGAATTCGAAGGTCTGGGCCCCGGTCCCTTCGCCGCCATGATGCTGGCCGATCTGGGTGCCGAAGTGACAGTGATTCAACGCCCCGGCCCCGCCAATCCAACCATGGGCGAACACAATATGCTGGACCGCGGGAAACGCGCGGTTGTGCTCGATCTGAAATCACCCGAAGGGCTGGCAGCGGCCAAGGCACTGGTCAACGACGCCGATGCGCTTATCGAAGGGCTGCGTCCCGGTGTGATGGAACGGTTGGGGCTGGGACCGGAGGTGTTCACCACCACCAACCCCAAGCTTGTTTACGGCCGCATGACCGGCTGGGGTCAGGACGGACCACGCGCGCACACGGCTGGGCATGACTATAACTACATCGCCACCTCAGGCGCGCTTTGGTATGCGTCGACGCCCGGTGACGTGCCGCTGACACCGCCCACCATTGTTGGCGACATTGGCGGCGGTGCGCTTTATCTGGTGGCAGGCATTCTAGCCGGTATCCTCAATGCCACACGCACAGGGCAAGGCACTGTTGTGGACGCCGCCATTGTCGATGGCTCAGCTCATATGATGGCGCTTTTCATGGCAATGGCTGGCGGTGGCAACATCACCCGCGAGAGGGGCCAAAGCCTTCTGGACGGCCCACCTTGGGGTCGCGTCTATCCCTGCGCCGATGGCGCCTATCTTTCGGTCCAATGTCTTGAACCACAGTTCTACGCGATCTTTCTGGACCGGATGGGCCTAAGTGATAATCCTGATTTCGCGGACCAATATGACCGGTCACAATGGCCAAACCAAACGGCCCGCCTTGCCAAGGTATTCGCGAGCCAGCCAACCTCGCATTGGGCCGCATTGTTCCATGGCACAGATGCCTGTGTCGCGCCGGTCCTGGACCCGTGGTCTGCCAAGTATGATCCCCATATGAAGGCCCGTGCGGTGTGGTCCGAGCAACAGGGGATTTTGCACCCCGCCCCCGCACCCCGCTTTGACGGTCGAGCGCCCAAACCCGCCCCAATCCCCAAACGGGGCGCTGATACCGATACGGTGCTGCAAGACCTCAAGACCCGCGGTCTACTCTAAGGGCTTGCTGGCATTGTAGAGCACCCAGTCTTCGTGCTCCAACGTCTCGGTCCAGGCTTTACGCAAGGTTCCTACTTCTTGCGGAAACAACTCTCCCGTCGGTACAAACACACTGATCCGGTCAATCCGGAAACTACGGAAATCCTGCCGCAGCTCGCACCACGCCGCCAAAAGCACGACCTCAATATGATAGGTCAGCGCGAGCGGCTTGATCACGCGTGTCGTCCGGACATCCTTGAGATCGACATAAGTCACCTCCAATTCCACCGCATCCCGGATATAGCCGCGCAATTGCTCAGCATCAGCTCCTTCACGAGGCACCCTGTTCCAGCCTGACACCCGCAACGGCACATGCGGTGCCCCTCCAGGCAAGGCCGTTGCGATCTTTTCCGCAGCGCGCCGCGCCGCCCGCTCCAGCCCGGGATCACCGGTGCGGTGCAAAAGCGCCATGCCAACGTAAAGCGCCTCTAGTTCCTCCGCGCTGAACATCAGCGGTGGAAGGTCATAGCCCGCGCGCAACATATATCCCACGCCCGCCTCACCATCGACGGGCACACGCATCGCCTGCAATGCCGCCACATCACGATAGATTGTCCGCTTAGTCACCTCCAACTCGTCGCCCAGATGTTGTGCGGTCACTGGCCCATCGGCGGTGCGCAGAATTTGGATGATGTCAAAAAGGCGTGTCGAGCGGGTCATGCGCGCACTGTAGCATGATTGCTGACAGTATGGTGTCAGCAGGGTTTTGGTAGGTTGGCGAGGACATAAAAGGACACACGAAATGCTGCAAGACTACTCCGCCAAATCCGGCACCCTCATCCCCGTTTGGACCCTCGAAATCCAGACGCTGCCCGAAGACATCGACCGCATCCTCGACGCCGTTATGAAAGTGCATCCTTTGGGCTATGGTCGCTATCAACGCAACGCGTCCGTTTCCGCCATTGGGGCCGAAACAACAACGCCAGAGCCCAACTCCACAACAACCACCCACAAAGCCGACTACGTGCCGGGTACGGCCATGACCTATCCAATGGTCGAACTGAAGATATCAATCGAACGAGATTTGCCAGCGCTTGAGGCTGTGATGGATGCTGTCCTCGACGTCCACCACTACGAAGAGCCAGTGATCTTCGTGCGCGAGGATTGGGCCAGCCGCTCGGCCTACGATCCCAAAAGCAAAAATCCCAACCGCTGGTGGAACAACGGTCGAGGCTTGCCAGACACGATCAATCTAGGAGATATCTCATGATCAAATATTACTACCCCGATGGCCGCCACTGCTACCGTGCGCTGCACACAACCCATGCCGTCTATCAGTCCGAGGATGGCAAGCTCATTGCCCGCACGATGCGGCCAGACAACTCGGAACTTTATGAATTTGAAATCACCGGGTTCGAGCTTTTGGAAACGGGGGTGCGCTATGGGTAAAGCCTCCATCATTGAAACCGGCTTTGATACGAACCCAATCGAAATGCTTCCCATGTGGCAGGTTGCATTTCTCGCGCCAGATGAAGACGTGGATCGCATCTTTGATGCTGTGGCAGATGTCGCACCGCTGACCTATGGCGCAACGGACCGCAACGGATATCGTATTATGGGTGGGATAGAATACTATCGCCCTACTGATGAAGCCCCCACCGGATCAGACGGCCCGCGCCAACGCCCTGGCGTCGATCAGATGCGCATTTTCATACCCCGCGATACAGACCTTTTAATCGCCGTGATCGAAGCGATCTACGACGTACATTCCTACTACGAACCCCCCATCACAGTCACCGAAGTCTTGCGCAGTCAGACCAAGGGGCTGGACGATAGCCAGAATCCCCATCGCTGGTGGAACAAGGACGGCGATTGGAAAGAAAATGAATGAAGAGATCCAACCGGCTGATTGGAGCAGTTTCACTGAGGTGATGGGAGAGAAAGGTGGCTGTGGCGGCTGCTGGTGCATGCTTTGGCGACTAACGAAAAAGCAGATGGATGCAGGCATGGGCGAGTTGAACAAGCAGGCTATGAAGGCTCTCTTTGATCAGAGTCATGTCCCAGGCCTGGTTGCCCGTCAAAACGGGCGCGCGGTAGGCTGGATTCAGATTGACGAGCGCAAGGCTTTTCCCAGGCTTGAAACTTCGCGTGTGCTGAAGCCAGTTGACGACACACCTGTTTGGTCTGTGTCTTGTTTTTTTATACATAAGGACGCTCGGCGCGACGGTCTTTCGGTTCGACTTTTGCGAACTGCATGCGAATTTGCTGCAAGTTGCGGCGCAAGTGCTGTCGAGGGGTATCCTATCGACACTTTAAAAGAAAAATACCCGCCCGTTTATGCTTGGACTGGCTTTATGGGAAGTTTTCGCGCTGTGGGTTTTGAAGAAGTTGCGCGAAGGTCTGAAACTCGCCCGATTATGCGCAAGTTGGTTGGAACACCATGAAAGGTGCCATCTGCATTCTGGCATGAGCAGAATCCCAAAAGTCCTAACGCTGTCAAAAAAGAGGAAGAAAAGACATGCAAGATATCTCTCTTTATCTGCCGGGCATCCTGCTCGCTTACTCCGCATTCCTTGTGGCCATTGCAAGCCCCGGCCCAAACATCCTAGCCGTAATGGGCACCTCGATGAGCATGGGACGCCGCTCTGGCATCGCGCTTGCGCTGGGTGTGGCCACGGGATCTTTCACCTGGGCTGTTCTGACCGTTGCAGGCCTGTCGGCGCTTCTGGCCACCTATGCCTCCGCGCTCCTTCTGATCAAACTGTTCGGTGGGCTTTATTTGCTCTGGCTGGCTTACAAGTCCTTCAAATCCGCCATGGCAAAACACGACATTGAGGCACACGAGCTTGCCGGCGGGGCACGCACACCTATGGGCTACCTTACCCGCGGCTACGTCATTCAGATGACCAATCCCAAGGCGGCACTGGCGTGGATTGCGATCATCTCTCTGGGCTTGTACCCCGACGCGCCCATGTGGATCGGTGCGGTGATCGTGCTTGGCACTTTCGCACTCTCAATTCTCATCCACGTGACTTACGCCGTTGCGTTCTCCACGCCCGTGATGGTGCGTCTCTATGGCCGGGCACGGCGCGGGGTACAAACCCTGCTGGGATGCTTTTTCGCCTTTGCCGGTCTGCGGCTATTGATGTCACGACCATAGCACGAAGTATCGGGTGTTGCGTAGAATTCCCGAAATCAACATCTGGCGGCGTTGCGGGGCGCGCGACACATTTATGATCGGGTGGCCCACCCTCCTTACTGCTGTCGCACCGACGCGATACCGACGTGATACCGATGTAATACCGACGTCGGAAATCCTTGTTTTTCTGGCCGTTAACTTTTGAGTCGCACACAAGGGCTTTAAACGCCTGACAACTGCGGTTATCTTCGCCCTTCGCAAACCCGCCGGGACACTCCAAAAATGGCCAAGTCAAAGGACAATCCGAACTACAAAGTCGTCGCCGAGAACCGGCGCGCACAGTACGATTATGCCATTGACGATGATCTGGAATGCGGCATCGTTTTGCAAGGATCCGAGGTTAAGTCCCTGCGCCAGAACACCTCCAACATCGCCGAAAGCTATGCAGCGGTTGAAGACGGCGAGCTGTGGTTGGTGAACTCCTACATTGCACCCTATGAGCAGGCCAAGACCTTTGGCCATGAAGAACGGCGGCGGCGTAAGCTTCTGGTTTCACGAAAAGAATTGTCGCGCCTGTGGAACGAAACCCAGCGCAAGGGCATGACGCTTGTGCCACTGGTGCTCTATTTCAACGATCGCGGCATTGCCAAAATGAAGATCGGCGTGGCCAAGGGTAAAAAGAATTTCGACAAACGTGCTACAGATGCCAAACGCGACTGGAACCGCCAGAAACAGAGGCTTTTGCGCCACGGCGAATAACCTTCGAAATCTTCCCACTCGTTTGCCGCGCTACAGGTTGATATTTACCGGAAAAACAAACAGGTCGGGCTTGCCTCCGACTTAATAACCCTGGGGAAGCAAGAGCATGATTCTACTGGTTAATCTCATTGCAGGTGCGTTTGGTGCAAACATAGCCGCTGGAGTTGCCAAGCATCTCAACCTTGGTCTTTTTGGCAACACGCTCGTTGGTGTTCTGGGTGGTGGCGTCGGAGGCCAGGTGCTTACAAACTTCGGATTTCAAGGGCTTGCTGGATCAGTCGCGTCGAAAGACGGGTTGGATACGGTCGCCCTTTTGACGCAGGCCGGAGCGACCGGCGCTAGCGGGGCGGTCGCACTTCTGCTCACCAGCTTTGCAAGCAACCTCGTGGTGCGCTGACACCCCCCTGATCCCCTTGCCCTGAGAACCATCTGGATGTAGGCAGAACACATCCAGAATGGGGGCCAAAATGGCACAGGACGATCCCAAGACCCTTGTTTCCACCGACTGGTTGGCAGACCATCTGAAAGACCCGGATTTGCGGGTGTTGGATGGCACGTATTTCATGCCCTCTGAGGGGCGTGATGCGAAGGCCGAGTATAATGCGGCGCATATTCCCGGCGCGCGGTTTTTTGACATCGACGATATCGCCGACAACCGTTCGGATATGCCCCATATGGCCCCGCCAGTTGAGAAATTCATGTCCCGCCTGCGCCAGATGGGCGTGGGCGACGGACATCAGGTTGTTGTCTATGACACGCATGGTTTGTTCTCAGCGGCGCGCGTCTGGTGGATGTTCCGTCTGATGGGACAGGACAACATCGCCGTGCTCGACGGTGGATTTCCAAAATGGCTCGCAGAGGACCGTCCAGTGGAGGATTTACCGCCTCTAATCCGGGACAGGCACATGACCGTGCGGCGTCAGGCGCAGATGGTCAAGGACGTCACCCAAGTGTCGGCCGCGTCAAAGCTACAAGATCACACAATTCTGGATGCCCGCTCGCCAGGTCGGTTTGCAGGCACGGAGCCAGAACCCCGCGAAGGCATGCGCAGCGGGCACATTCCGAACTCGCGCAACGTGCATTACAAGACATTGCTCAATGACGACAACACGATGAAATCGCCCGATGAATTGCGTGCAGTGTTTGATGCTGCTGGGGCTGACTTGTCAAAACCAG
>JBCAZO010000074.1:0-8667 GCA_038532975.1 Pseudomonadota bacterium | reverse complement strand
CCTCCCGCGCATACCCTGCGCTCCGCCGCTCGGGTCGGTCAATTGACAGATTACATCATTAGTATTTCTAATACTCTCACCAAGACGGAGCGCACTGATGTCCAAACGCATGTCCACAGACACGAACCTCTTCAAGGCTTTGGAGGTCTATGTCGCGCTGGTCGAAACGGGCCAGATGACCGCTGCTGCCCGTCTTGTCGGGATGACTCAGTCGGCGGCATCACAGCATATCGCTAATCTTGAAAGAGCTTATGACACGACCCTGATGGACCGTTCATCTCGACCTTTGAAACCAACACAAACTGGCGAATTGATGTTTCGTCATGCCTCACACGTGTTGAACGCTATCGCGGACTTGGCGACTGAAATGCGTCACCAAGGACCGCATCCTATCAGCCGACTTCGGGTGGGTATTCTCGCGTCTATCGCAACAACGCTGTCCGTTCCTCTAGTGCGCCTCGCCAGAGAAACGTTTGGCGTTGAAGACATGACCTTGCATGCCGGCCAAAGTGGCGATCACGAAGCTCTTCTGCGCACCAAAAAGGCTGATATGGTCGTTAGCTCAAACCCGTTTTACGATATGGATGGCCTTGAACGGCATCAGATCCTGCAAGAGGCGTTTCTGCTGGTTCTGCCGAAATCTTACTCCGGATCGACGGATCGGCTAGATGAAATCCTGGCCCAATTGCCTTTGGTGCGTTTCGCCGACACAACAAGTGTCGGGCGTCAAACAGAACAGCATTTGCGACGGCTCAAACTCAAAGCGCCACGTGTGATCCAAGCCGACCGGTCAAGCATGGTCACATCCTGCGTGGCTCAGGGACTTGGGTTTACCCTGTTGACCCCAAGTCTGTTGATCGATGGATTTGTCGAGCAGATGCCCCTCAGGATTTGCCCACTGCCAGTGGCGGGACTGTCTCGGCGAATCACAGTTGTGGCCCGAGAAAAAGAGCTTGGTGATCTGCCACAAGATTTTGCCGAAACCGCCCGGCGGCTAATGGTTGAGACAATCCAGCGTCATATGGGGCAAACCGGCCTGGCTGCTATATCCACATCAGACCCGGGATAACTCGGCTCCAAAAAAAACCCGGGCAAGTGGCCCAAGGTTTTTTATCTTCGTTACCGAACGACGCAGTTTAGTGTAGCTTGGTCTCGACCTCGGCAATCGCATCGTCGATCAGCGATTTGCCAGCCGTCGCTGTCATGTTCTTGGCCACGACTTCCTTAGCAACCGCAACCGCAACCGAAACGGCCTGATCACGAACGTCTTTCACAGCGCTGGCCTCAGCCGAGGCGATTTGATCCTCTGCGGCTTTCACGCGACGGGCGATGGACACTTCGAGGTCTTTCTTCGCCTGCTCTGCGGCTTCTGCGGCTTCGGCCTTAGCATGCGTCACGATCCGATCGGCCTGCTCCTGCACTTCCTTTTGCTTGCGCTCATAGCTCGCCAAAAGGGTTTGCGCTTCCTCGCGAAGGGCCCGGGCCTCGTCCAGCTCGGCCTTAATCCCTTCAGCACGCTTGTCCAACATACCACCGACCAAGGATGGCACCTTGAGATACACCAGAACAGCGATGAACAGCAGGAATGAAATGAGCACCACAAAGTTGGTGTTGCTCAACGAAAAGAACGGACCTTTCGCAGCCAGCGCAGGGCTTGCAACGCTCATGGCGATCAGTGTGGCAATCAACTGTTTCATGGTGATCACCCTTTCAACTTCGCTGTCACAGCCGACGTGATTGATCGAGCATCGGCTTTTACACCCATAGCAGAGATCAGTTCCTTGGCCGTATCCTTGGCCACGTCTTTGACACTTTCCAGCGCATTGGCGCGTATTTCTGCAATGGCCTTTTCACCTTCGGCTGCCTTGGCGGCAATCTCGGCGTCTGCCTTAGCCGTGGCCACGTCCAGTTCGGCTCTGATCTCGGCCTTGGTTTCGGCCACGATGTTTTGCGCCTCGGCACGGGCGTCGGCCAGCGCCTTGTTGTAAGCGTCTTCAGCCTCCTGCGCCTTGACCTTCAGGTCTTCGGCAGCGGCCAGGTCATTCGTAATGGTCCCCTGACGCTCTGACAGAACCGCGGCAATCCGCGGCAGCGCAATGCGCGACAGGATGAAAAATATCACGATGAGCGTAATCACCAGCCAGAAGATCTGGTTGCCCATCCATTCGCCGCAAAGCTGCGGCATCCCAATAGCGCCGCCGCCTGCGTCTACACAGGCGCTGGCTGCTCCAGCTGCATCATGCGTTTCGCTCGCCATTGTCGCGTCCTCCTTGGGAACTTCCGTTTACTGAGGGTGAAAGGCCCCGCCTTTCACCCCTGCGTAAGGATCAGGTTCCGTCGGGTTTAGACAGCGAACATCAGCAGAAGGGCCACGAGGAACGAGAAGATCCCCAGCGCTTCCGAGAACGCGATACCGATGAACATGGTTGCGGTCTGGCCACCGGCTGCTGACGGGTTGCGCAGGGCACCCGACAGGAAGTTACCAACAACGTGGCCCACACCAACAGCAGCACCGCCCATGCCTGTACAGGCCAGACCAGCACCGATGTATGCACCCATTTGTACGACGTCACCTTCCATTTGATTTCTCCTTACGATGGAATGTCAGTTGTCTCTGTTTTGCGGGCAAGCCCGCGGTTGTTTCGGTAGGGTGGGCAAGCTGCCCACCATCAATGATGCGGATGAAGCGCGTCCTTCAGATAGACGCAGGTCAGGATCGTGAAGACGTAAGCCTGAATAAAGCTCACCAGCACCTCAAGCGCGTAGATTGCCGTGATCGCAATGATCGACAGCGGTGTGACCACCACACCGATCCAGCCAATCAGGATCATTGGCGCAAAGGCTGCGAACACTTTGATCACCGCGTGACCCGCCATCATGTTGCCCGCCAGACGAATAGAGTGGCTCACCGGGCGCACGAAGTACGAAATGACCTCGATCAGCGCCAGAACGGGGCGCAATACCAATGGCGCCGAGCTGATCCAGAAGACGCCCAAAAATCCTGCACCATTCTTCACGAACCCAAGGATTGTGACCGCCAGAAACACCGCCATCGCCATCACGGCTGTCACCGCGATATGGCTTGTCGTGGTGAATGACCCGGGGATCAGCCCAAGGAAATTCGAAAAGACGATGAACATGAACAGGGTCATAATATAGGGGAAGTATGGCAGCGCATCTTTGCCCGCCACGTCCTCAACCATCTTACGGATAAAGCCATAAGCCAGTTCCGCAATCGACTGAATGCGGCTCGGAACGGTCGAGCGACCCGACGTGCCAAGAACCAAAAGCGCAAAAATCGCAATCACAGTCAGGGCCATCCACAGGGTAACGTTCGTGACTGTGAACAATCCCACCGGACCGTCGCCAAAAAGAGGTTTCACAATGAACTGATCCATCGGGTGGAATACCAGTTCTGCGCCGCCTTCTTTTGTGTCTTCCGCCATCTTGCGTCCTCTTACTCGTTGCCCTTGTCGGGCGCGTTCGTCTCAGGCGTCTCCGCCGTTTGTGACTGCTGGATTTCTGCCGCGCTGCGCATCATCGTTTTGATACCGGCCGCCAGACCCAGCAATGTGAACAGAATGAGAAAGATCGGCAGCGTCCCAAACAGGTAATCCAGCCCGTATCCCATTCCAAAGCCGATCCCCAGACCAGCCACCAATTCGATCACCATCCGCCAGGCCTGCTGCGCCTGAGAATAGTGGTTGTCCATGTGGGGCGCGGGCGCGTCTTTCTCTTTCAGCGCTTCGATCCGTCGTTCAAGCTGCTCAAGCCGCTCGTCTCGGTCTGGATCGCCCACGTTTTCCCCTCCGGAACCGTTATGCATGTGCTATGCGCGGGGCGGGTGTGAGTCAAGCGCACCTATGGAGATATCAAGCCATTGATATAAATAAATAATACTTACATGCGCAACTACGCCGCAGCACCGTTTCCAAGGGATTTCAGCCAAATTCAATATTCAACCAATCGGTTGATAGTCTTGCACAGCTTGGGTTTCTTTCTTGTCAAAAATACCCAATTCCAATGTCTCACAACTCAAGCCACATCACCTCAACACTCCACCCCGCCAGAACCGTCAAAAGGTCAGCTGGTCGAATGGCCACTGTACGATCGTTGACCAAGGGATGCACATGGACCCAGTCCGTAGCCTTGATCGCAGAATCCATGAAAAGCGCCACGCCCTTGTCCGCCCCAGTTACCATCGCCAATGGGCTGACTGCGCCGGGTCGAATGCCAAGATGCTCCATCAAGCGATCTGCCGAGCCAAAGGACAAGCCAGCCGCGCCCATGACAGCCCCAAGCGCCTTGAGGTCTACCGCACGATCCTGTTCCAGTACCACTAGGTGGTTCCGCTTCTTTCGATCCCGCAGATAGAAATTCTTGATGTTCATACGCCCTGCGCCACCGGGCACGATATGTCCCTGAACCGTCTTGGCATCCTCCACCGTGCGCAAAGGGATGTGTTCGTAAAGCTCAAAATCGACCCCTGCCGCCCGTATCTGATTGAGCAAAGCATCCGAGGTGACAGGCAGCGTGTGTTGAAAAGCTGAAGAAGCGTCCATGGAGTGCCCCAGAAAGTCTGGTGCTTGTCATGCCCCATGATCACGAAGACCACAAGCGATGCCGTGAATAGAAAATGCAGCTCTAGGCTGGAGCTATGCTTTTAAACTCAGGAAAGAATTGACCAAGGAATTAAACAGTTCGGGTTGCTCGCTATGCACTGCATGTGCGCAATTTGGCACCACTGCCAAATTGCAGGTCGGTATTGAACGCCATAGCTTTTTGATCTGCGGCCAGCCATAGGATCGGTCGAGGTCGCCCCAAAGGACCAAGGTTTTGGATTTGATTTTTGCAAGCTGCTCCTGGCCATTCCAATGTTCCATCGCGTCCAGCCCGGCCAAAACGGCTTCCAGCGACGGCATTTCGGCAAGGGCAGATGTGGCGGGATAATCCTTCGCTGCGGTGCCGTCCAGAAACCAGGTGGCGGCAATCCGGCGGCCGGTGGCGGGGACACCATCAGTACGCGCACGCTCTTTTGACTTTGCGATCGTCTCAAACCGTCCCGGAAGCGCGCCTTGAGCGCCCGTTCCGTACAAGATCAGGCGATCTATCCGAGACGGGGCAAGCCGACACATCTCCTGCACGATCATGCCGCCCATCGAATGCCCAAGCAGATCAAACCTCTCAATGCCCTGGTCAGAAAGCTCGGACAGAATCCATTTGGCGAATTTCTCTATGCTATTGATGGGGTCGAGACGGGCGTTTTTACCGAACCCCGGTAGGTCAATGCGAACAAGCTCTCGAACCTCGCCAAGGGGCGCTTGTCGGTGCCACTGGCCGCTCCCGCCCAGGAATCCATGCACAAGCACGAAAGGTGTCACTTGCGTTGGCCCTGCACGATGCGGTCGAGGATCATCGCACAAAACAGGATCGAGAACCCGGCCAGAATACCCTGTCCGACATTGGCGTATTGCAGAGCCTCCAGCACGTCTTCACCGAGGCCCTTCGCGCCGATCAGCGAGGCGACGACCACCATGGCGAGCGAAAGCATGATGGTCTGGTTGATCCCCGCGCGGATCGAGGGGCTGGCCAGCGGCAGATCCACTTTGGTCAGCAGATACCACTTGTTGGCCCCGAAACTGATGGCCGCTTCGCGCACACTTTCGGGCACACCGCGCAAGCCCAGAACCGTAAGACGCACGACCGGCGTTCCGCCAAAAATCATCGTCACCACAACCGCCGCCGGTTTGCCAACACCGAAAAAGGCAATGACCGGAACCATGAAGACAAAGGCCGGCATGGTCTGCATGAAATCCATGATCGGCTGGATGAAGCTGTAGAAACGGGGGCGCCGTGCGGCAAACATGCCAAGCGGGATGCCAATGGCAATCGACAGGCACGCCGCCGTACCCAAAAGGGCAAGCGTGGTCATAGCCGCCTCCCAAAAGCCCAGCAGGCCCATATAGGCGAGAAACGCAGCGGAATAGATCGCCGTGCGCACACCCGCCGTCAGCCATGTCAGCAATATGATCAGACTGGCAATCACGATCCAGGGTGTCTGCACAAGGATCACCTCAAGCGCATCGAGCAAAGCCCGGATGCCAAAAGTGAGCGCGTCAAAGAACGCCTCGCTGTTGCGCACACACCAGGCGATGAAATCCTCAACCCAGGTGACACCCGTCAGACGGATATTGGGATCAGTCGGAAAGGCATTGAGCAGGGAAAACCGGCCAGGGAAGCTATAATGCACCATCGCGGTTGTCACGATCAGGATCATAAATACGGCGCTGAAGGCGATTTGCGCAACTGGCAAACCCGAGCGGATGCTACGATCAGACAGCCAATCGGAAAACCGCGCTTCCAGCGCCCAGTTCGCCACAAAAGCCTGAACCAGTTTCACGATGATCAAAATCGCCAAACCGGTGAGCGCAATCGTGACCCCTTCCGCAGCCATCGCTTCAGCTTCAGCGCGGAAGCTTGCGATGTTGGCTTCAATTGAGTCAACGGCGCGCTGCAGGCCTTCGACCCGTTCAGATCCTTCCTCCAAAGCGGCTTCGAGTTGCCGCTTGCGCAGTTCTAATGTGCCTTCAATAGAGCTGATACGCGCCATGGCTTCTGCGCCAAGGTCGCCAAACAATCCTCTGGCGATTTGCACAAACCCAAGCGCTTCGAGAATGAGAAACGGAAGCGCCCAGTTCCAAAGGCCCCGCGCGCCAAACCATATCGGCCCAAAGAGACCAGCCATCGCGTTCAAGGTCGGCGTGAACTTGGCCGAAGCGCCAATCTTGTCAAACATCCGGATGTAGTACTCCGGACTGGTGCGCACAAAGGTCCGAATGTTGTCGCGACGCTCTTCCGCATAGGCAATAGCCGCTTCGCTCTCGGTATCTTCAAGCGGATTCACTCCAAGATCAGCTGTGTCGTTCATGATACTTCTGTTCCCTCGATCACGGTGCGCAGCAGGTCCGCGCGGGAAATAACGCCCACGTCTTTGCCCTCTGCCTGCACGATGATGGCATTGTCATCGTCAATCGCGAGATTGATCAGATTGCTGAGCGTTTCCGCCTCATCCACGCGCGGCGCATCAGCACCAAGCGGACCATTGGCAGACACATGCGCCTCAATCGGCTGCATCACCGCGTGGGCATGCACCACCTTGAGACGTGAGATGCCGGCAACGAAATCGGCTACATAGTCATCGGCTGGGTGCATCACGATATCTTCTGCTGTCCCGATCTGCACCATCTTGCCATCACGCATAATGGCGATGCGGTCCCCAATCCGCACCGCCTCATCAAGGTCGTGAGTGATGAATATGGTTGTCTTCTTAAGGATCTTGCTGAGCCGAATGAACTCGTCCTGCAACTGTCGTCTGATCAGCGGATCGAGCGCCGAAAACGGCTCGTCCATCAAAAGCACATCAGGGTTGGCCGCCAAGGCACGCGCCAGGCCCACGCGCTGCTGCATGCCGCCTGACAGCTCATGAGCAAACTTTGATCCCCAGGCCCCCAGCTCGACAATATCGAGAATGGCGGCCGCTTGACGCATGCGTTCATTCTTGGCAACTTGCCTGATTTCCAGCGGCATGGCGACGTTATCAAGAACTGATCGGTGCGGCATCAGAGCAAAGTTCTGAAACACCATTCCAATCTTCTGATTTCGAAAAAGCTGAAGCTCTTTCGGCCCCAACGCCATGACATCCGTGCCTTCGATTTCGATCTTGCCGGCGGTCGGTTCCAAAAGCCGGTTGAAATGGCGCACAAGGGTGGATTTGCCCGAACCCGACAACCCCATGATGCAAAAGATTTCACCGCGTCTCACGTCCAGTGTCACATCGGCGACACCGACGACGGCATTGTATTCGGCCAACACCTCGGCTTTGGTCAGGCCGCGTTCTCGGATGGCTTTCAGGGCAGTTTCAGCATTGTTGCCGAAAATCTTCCAGACATTCGAAATCTCGATGACGGTCTTGTTGCTCATCCCCACCAGCCCTGTTCGCTTGTCCGCCAAAGGGCGGCCCCTAAACCCGGAGCCGCCTTTAGTTTCAATTATTTAGAGGCCTAGCATCGCATCGACGCGATCCGAGTTGGCTTCGACCCACTCGGCCGCCACTTCAGCAGCGTCGCGCCCGTTGGCACTGATCTCAAACGCGAGCTTGCTGACGTCATCAGCGGTCACAGCGAAGTTCTGAAAGAACTCGGCAATCGCAGGCGAGCGATCGACCAGAGAGTTAGACCAGGCGATCTGCACGTTCTTCAGTGCGTCCTTAGTGGCGACGTTGGATTTGTTGTACCAATCCGCATCGTCCGAAGGCTGCACCATCACATATTTCGCCGGATCGTATGTCGGCTCGGTCAGCATTTTGACGTCGAACATGAACCAGACGGCGTGGGGCTTGTAGCAGTAAAACGCGTAGCCCTCACCCTTGGCAATGCTGTCCTTGATGCGTGCGGTTTTGACGCTTTCCTCGGCGCGGATCGGCTCAATGAAGTCCAGAAGGCCATAGTCGCGCGTCTTCACTTCGTTGACGTTGGCCGAGGCCCAGCCTGGCGCACCGATCCACATCTCACCCTTGCCGTTGCCGTCGCTGTCCATCAGGGCAGCCACATCCGGGCGACCCAAATCCGCAATGTCGGTGATATTATTGGCCTCGCCAAAGTCCTTGGA
>JBCAZO010000073.1:0-8743 GCA_038532975.1 Pseudomonadota bacterium | reverse complement strand
ATAACGGCCGCGGCTGCGGCGTATTCATCCACCGTTTCGCCCCGCGTGCGCAGCGCCATCAGGAACCCGCCCATCTGTGCGGGGGTCGCTTCGCCTTCAAAAAGCACGCTGAACGCCGCCTCCGCTTCGTCGCGGGTAAGCGCCCGGTCTGCCGCAGCGCCGATCAAAGGTTTCAGCGTGTCGCTCATGCGGGCACCTGCATTGTCTCAAGAAAGTTTTTCAACAGCGCATGGCCATGCTCCGAGGCAATCGATTCAGGGTGAAATTGCACGCCATGAATGGGCAACTCCTTGTGCCTGACCCCCATGATCGTGCCATCCTCAAGCTCGGCGTTGATTTCCAGGCAATCCGGGCAGCTTTCGCGCTCAACCACCAGCGAATGATACCGTGTAGCCTTAAAAGGCGAGGGCAATCCGGCGAAAACACCTGTGCCATTGTGGCGCATTTGCCCCATCTTGCCATGCACAATCTCGGCGTGGCGCACCACCTTGCCGCCAAAGACCTGGCCGATGGTCTGATGCCCGAGGCACACACCCAAAAGCGGTGTGCGGGTTTCCGCCGCCGCCTGCGTCAGAGCAAGGCAAATTCCGGCGCGATCTGGATCGCAGGGGCCGGGCGAGAGCAGAATCCCCTCTGGTTTCAGCGCCATAGCCTCTTGCACATCAATCGCATCGTTGCGCCGGACAACCACATTGGCGCCCAACTCACCTACGTAATGCACGAGGTTATAGGTGAAACTGTCATAGTTATCGATCAGCAGAAGCATCGGTATTGGCCAATTCGGATTGGGGCTGGAGGCCCAGGTAGTCATCGCGGTATACTTGTTCAGGCTTGCGCGAGAGCGTCAAGAGGCGCAAGATACAGAAAAAGCAAATACGAGGGCAATAGCAGTGCTTCGTGGATTATTGGGAGGTCTCATCTCCGGGACGGTCGTATCGGGCGTCCTTTTGGCCGTGGCATCCGTTATCGCTGGAGGCGGGAACACCGGCGTCGATGCGGCGCGAAATGTGAGCCAACAGACAGAAGAGGCCGCCTCTGCACCGCAGACCGCCGAGGTCGAGGTGCCGGCTGGATCGGAATTCAATCAAGGTTTGAGTGACGAAGCGGTATCTTTGCCGGAACCTGAGCCATCCGCTCCTAAAGAGCCCATAGGGCAGGCAGATGCGCCAGAGCCAGGAACGCTTGCGGCTCTTTCTGAGGCCGACCTGGGATCGGCCAACGCACCGGAAATTGGCCAGATCGACAGCAGTCTGGAAACCCCCGAAGTGCCGACCGAAGAAAGCGGCATCGTTCTGGGAGGCGATGAACCTGTTGCCACCATCGAACAGGGCAACGCCCCGGATGCTCCGCAAGGGGACGACACGGTCAGCGTGTCGACCGAACCTGCGCAGCCTTTGACGCCTGAGCCGGTGGAAGAGGAAACCCGATTACAATCTGTTGAGACCGAGCCGGAGGCGTCTGAACAAGCACCAGAAGCCGCAGTCGTGGAAGAGGCAGCGGTTGAAAACGCTCCAGAGGCACCCACAGAGAACGAAGAGACTGCACCTGATGTGACAACAGAAGCTGAAACTCAGCAAGAGCCAGTCGCCGAAACATCTGAGGCGGCAGACAACAAACCCGCAACCGCCACTGAAGACACGGGCCTTGCGCAGATCACCGAAGAAATCGAACAAACCCCGACACCGGAACCCGCACAGCCAGAGGTCAGCGAAGAGACGGCTCAGGCAGATTCCGCTCAGGAAGACGACCGGGTTCTGGACCTCGCTCAGGCGGAATCCGCCACGGAAGAAGCGTCCTCCAGCGTGATTGGCAATATTGCAGAGGGCATCACAACCGACCGTCTGCCGCGTGTGGGCGATCCGGTTGAAACCGAAGAGGCGGCTTTGGATCCACCCGAAGGCGAGACAGAGCCAGAGGTTGGGTCCGAAGAGCTTTTGCCAATTGACCGGTTTGCCATCGAATTTGAAAACGAGGGTGACAAGCCGTTGATGGCCATTGTCCTGATGGATGACGGAAATAGCCTCGTTGGCCCCGAAGCCTTCACCGATTTTCCCTATCCGATCAGCTTTGCGGTGGATGTCACATCCCCCAAGGCTAAGGAGATTGCGCAGAAATATCGGGATGCCGGGCAGGAAGTTCTGGCCATGACGAACCTGCCGGAAAACGCCGCCGCGCAGGATGTCGAAGTGGCGATGGGGGTTTATCTTGAGGCCGTTCCCGAGGCTGTGGCGATCATGGAAGGGCTGGACACAGGTCTGCAGTCCAACCGCGATGCGGCGGCGCAGCTGGCACCCATCCTGCTGGCGTCGGGCCATGGCTTGGTGATGTGGCCCAATGGTCTGAACACAGCCCAGAAACTCGCCGCCCGCGAAGGTGTGCCGTCAGCCACAGTCTTCCGGGACTTTGACGGCAACGGGCAGGGGGCAACGGTTATCCGCCGGTTCCTTGACCAGGCCGCGTTCCGCGCAGGCCAGGAAGAGGGCGGTGTGATCATGGTTGGCCGCCTGCGCCCCGACACGATCAGTGCGTTGCTCTTGTGGGGCCTGCAGGATCGCGCGTCGTCAGTGGCCTTGGCGCCTGTGTCCGCTGTCCTGAAAGCGTCTCAGGAATAAAAGGTCCTTTGCGGGTACTTGTTTGTGGGTGAGGTTTCAACGGGTGTTCGACTGGGTATAGTCAACCTCCGTTCAAACTCTTTTCATCGGCTGTAGGAGCTAATTCTGCCCGCTGACGGTAGAAACAAGTTTGCGGAAACTAAGCAGTAGTCCCGCGGCAATCAGTCAGCCACTTTTTTACGGCGTGCAGCGATGTACCGTGGATATTAAATCTATGAAGGTCACTGGTCTTGAATTTGCGTCTGTTCAGCGGTCTTGGTGTTCTTTGGTTTTCCCGACAGACCCAAATCCATTCAACTTCCCCAATTTCGTTAGTCTCAGCAATCAAATAGCCTTGCATCGATTCCCCCAAACAAGTCGCATTCGATATCGTTCTGCAGAAATAGTGTCATAGCAAGAGGAGAGTTGTTTTGATTGTGGAGCAAGTAAATGGGTCATAAGGCGGCAAGTTCGGCGACGTGCTTCACATATGGCGTCTGCATTGCTCTGAAAAACAATCTTTTGCGACGCGATCATGTAAATCTGACGCTTCGGTTTCCCTATTGTCACATTTTCTTAACTTTTAATTCACAAAGCTGATTCATAAGCTTCAAAAAAGCGACATTCAGGCTGCTTAGACCCCTGTCACAACACTAGGGGGTGTCATGCTGCAGGTTGAAAAGCTTACCAAGCTCTTTGGCGACAAAAAAGCAGTCGATCATGTGAGTTTTGTTGTGGAAGAACCCACAATGATTGGCATTATCGGCCGTTCCGGCGCCGGGAAATCCACCTTTCTTCGCATGATGAACTGCCTGAGCGACGCGACACATGGCTCTATCGTTTTCAAGTCCGAAGAAATAACCCGCCTGACAGGTGCAATGAGACGCGAATGGCAGTCTCGCTGCGCAATGATTTTCCAGCAATTCAATCTTGTCCCGCGCATGGATGTGGTTTCAAACGTGCTTCACGGAACGCTGAACCGGCGCTCGACTCTTGCGACCATGTTCAACCTTTACCCAACCGCAGACATCCACAAGGCCATCGAAATCCTTGATCGTCTTGGGATTGCCGAACAGGCACCCAAGCGCGCCGAGGCGTTGTCAGGAGGACAGCAGCAACGCGTCGCGATTGCCCGCGCGCTCATGCAGGACCCAGAGATCATTCTGGCGGATGAGCCGATTGCCTCGCTTGATCCGATGAATGCCCAAGTTGTGATGGAAGCGCTGAGGCGTATTCACGAGGAAGATGGGCGCATGGTCATCGCCAATCTGCACACGCTGGACACGGCACGGCGGTACTGCGACCGCGTGATTGGCATGCGCGATGGCCGCATTGTTTTTGACGGCACGCCAGAGCAGCTGACGACCGGCGCGGCACGCGACATCTACGGCGCAGGTGCTGATTTTTCCGAAGCCGCAACATCCACCGAAATCGACACATTGGACAGGGCCACAACAGCTCAAAAGGTGCCTGCCTGACCCAGTTTTGCCCGGCCGTTCCGGCCTCAATCATCATGGAGAACTCGATGAAAAAGACCTTTGCCCTGCTTTTGTCCACCACACTCATTGCCAGCCCCGCCTTTGCTGGTGACATCACAGAATTCCGCATCGGCATTCTGGGCGGGGAAAACGCTCAGGACCGCCTGAATTCGAACGAATGCCTGCGCGCCTATACAGAAGAAGCTTTGGGCGTTGAGACCAAGCTCTTTGCGCCTGCTGACTACAACGGCGTGATCCAGGGCCTGCTGGGTGGCACCATTGATATGGCTTGGCTTGGCGCTTCGGCCTATGCCGCCACCTATCTGCAGGACCCTGAAGCCGTTGAGCCGGTTCTGGTTAAAGTCAATGTGGATGGCTCCATCGGGTACCATTCCATCGGCTTTGCACGCAAGGAAAGCGGCATCGAATCCCTGGAAGACATGAAAGGTAAGGTGTTCGGCTTTGGCGATCCGAACTCGACGTCCGGCTACCTGATCCCCTCTATCGAGATTCCACAGAAAACCGGCGCGACAATGGATTCCGGTGACTATTTCGGAGAGGTGAAATTCACTGGCGGTCACGAGCAGACCATCGTCGCGGTGTTCAATGGTGATATCGACGGTGGCGTGACCTGGGCCGATGGTCAGGGCAATTGGGAAGATGGGTACAACTCCGGCGCGCTGCGCAAGGCGGTGGATGCCGGTCTCATCGACATGAACGAGCTGGTGCAAATCTGGAAGTCCAATGTTATCCCGGAAGGCCCCATCGTTTTGCGCAAAGAGCTTCCTGAAGATGTTAAAGCTACCATGACCGCTCTTGTTGACGGTTTGCATGAAAAGGACGCCGACTGCGCCTATGGCGTGGCTGCGGGCGACACGCTGGGCTTTCAGCCGGTGACGCATGATACCTACCTTTCGGTGATCGAGGCCCGCAAAGCCAAGATCGGCGGGTAATCCCGTCGCACAAAGAATATCCGGCAGCCTTGTCAGGGCTGCCGGTTTTTTTAGTTGGGGACCCGAATGACCGACGCAAGCCTTTCTGCGCGCCAATCCGTAGACAGCATTCAATCGCATTACATGGTGCAGGTGCAGCGCCGCCGCCTCTATGGTGGGCTGACCTTGCTGATCTTTGTCATTTTGATGGTGTCGGGTTTTACCGTCGCGGATGATCGCAACGCTGGCAGCTTTTGGGACGGGTTGCATCAGGTCGGAGACTACCCCGCTGATGTCTTGTCAGAGGCCTGGGCCAAGCTGGATGACCTGCCCGGTCTGATCGCGAAATACTTCCCGGCCCTTATTGAGACGATCAACATTGCCGCGGTCTCAACGCTCATCGGGGCTGCTGCAGGACTGATCCTGTCGCTCTTGTCCACGCGCGGATTGGCGCGCTGGCCCCGCCTGATTCCGCTTTTCCGGCGTTGCATGGATATCCTGCGCGCGGTGCCCGAGATCGTTATCGCGCTTGTTTTGATTTTTGTGCTTGGCGGCGGGCCGGTGCCTGCAATGATCGCCATTGCCATTCACACTGCTGGCGCCTTGGGCAAGATGTTTTCCGAGGTGGCGGAAAACGCTGATCTGAAACCTATCGAAGGGTTGGCCTCGACCGGGGCCACGTGGTCTCAGAAAATGTGGCTAGGCGTGCTGCCGCAGGTCGCGCCGAATTATCTCAGCTACACGCTTTTGCGGTTTGAGATCAATATCCGGGCTTCTGCAATCCTTGGTTTCGTGGGCGCCGGCGGACTTGGTTACGAACTGCGCAACGCCATGGCCTGGGGGCCCGGACGCTTTGATGAGGCAGCCGCGATCTTCATTCTGCTATTCGGCACGATTGTCTTCTTCGACCAGCTTTCCAGCCGCTATCGCAACCGTCTGAGCGAGGGACAAAGCATATGACGACTGCTGATCTCACCCTCGCCAAGGCGCAGGCCGACACACTGTTTCAGCGCAAAAAGTTCTGGGCCTTTGCAATACCTGGTATTGTGCTTGTCTATTTTGCCTATGTCTTTTTCGCATTCGACATTGCGGGTCTGGCCAAACGGGCCAATTGGGACAATGCCGTCACGCTGGCCTCGGACAGCTGGTCCTACAAAGTGCATGTCACACGCTCAAACCGGTCCGGTGAAATCGAGTATGCCATTGAAGGAGAGCGCAAGGGCACCTATCCCGAAGGCGAACGCCCTGATTGGGTAAGCGGGACGGATATCGTGACCGTTGATCTAGGCGGCGACACATTTGTGCGCCTGTTGCCCGACAACCGAACCGAAATCGACATTCCCGGCTTTGGTGTGATCGAAGCGCAGGCGAGCGGACGGCAGGTGACAACCAATCTGGGATCAGACATTCCAGACTGGATCAGCGCCTCAGACCGCCGCGTGGCGATCAAGACGCCCGAGGGGCGCGTGACGATGACCGGGTCGAAAACCGAAGTGTTCAACTATTTCCCCGGCTGGGAGCTTTTCTGGTTTACCCTCGACAGCCCGTATCACGGGGTGTCATTGAGCCAGATCCTTTTTGGTCCCCAAATCGACCCCGCGCGCGGCAATATCACCGGCGCAGTGCAGGATTGGTGGACCAACCCGATGTGGCGGCACAGCGATGTAGCCTGGGCGATTGGCGAGACGATCCTGATGGCCTTCCTCGGCACATTTGGGGCCGCGATTATCGCTCTTCCGCTGGCGTTTCTGGCAGCAAAGAGATTTGCGCCGATGGTAATCATTCGCGGTATTACCCGGCGGCTGTTCGATTTTGTCCGGGGTGTGGATGCGTTGATCTGGACGGTCGTTCTTGCCCGTGCCTTTGGTCCTGGCCCTCTGACCGGGGCGCTGGCCATTCTGGTCACCGACACTGGCACCTTTGGAAAAATCTTTTCCGAAGCGCTGGAAAACGTCGATGAAAAACAGATCGAGGGTGTAAGCTCAACTGGTGCTAACCCGCTTCAACGCTACAGGTTTGGCGTGATCCCACAGGTCATGCCCGTGCTCCTGGCTCAAATCCTCTACTTTCTGGAATCCAACACACGATCTGCCACGATCATCGGCGCAATAACAGGTGGCGGGATTGGATTGATGCTGACACAGGCCATCCAGACGCAGAAAGACTGGGAAGAGGTCGCCTATTACATCGTGCTCGTGATCCTGATGGTCATGATCATGGACTGGTTCTCTGGCTGGCTGCGCGGCCGCCTCATCGGGCGAAAGGATTAGGCATGGCGCGCCTAAAACCTGATGAACCTTATATTCACGACAGGTGTGACATTACCGATTGTACCTTTGGGGCCTTTGTTGAGATTGGCCTGGGCAGCCGCCTGGCGCATAGTGAGATCGGCGATTATTCCTATTGTGATCGCTATGCCGACATCGCCAACGCCACCATCGGCAAATTCGCGAATATCGCAAGCTTTAGCCGCATCGGCGCCACGGATCATCCGCTGCATACAGCCAGTTGTCATCATTTTCTCTATCGCTCAAGCGACTACTGGGACGACGCGGAGATCGACCCTGAGTTCTTTGCGCGCCGCCGCTCTCGGCGTGCGTTTGTCGGGCATGACACATGGATCGGCCACGGTGCGATGATCAAACCCGAGGTGACGCTTGGGCATGGTGCTGTGGTCGCCGCTGGTGCCGTGGTGACAAAAGACGTCGCACCCTACACTATCGTCGCAGGCGCACCCGCTAAACTACTTCGCCTGCGTCAGCCCAAAGAGATTGCAGACCGGTTGATTGCATTGGCCTGGTGGGACTGGGGCCATAGCGACCTTCGCAGACGACTTATTGATTTTCGAAATCTCAATGCGCTCGAGTTTTTGGAAAAGTATGAAGTGTAGGCGACTAAGGGCTATCCAATTTCAAAGCCTGCTTTGTTCCTGAGGATCCATCGGATGGTCGCAACACTTCAATCTTTCTGAAAGATGGTAGGCGCGGCCGGAAATGCGGGGAATGACCCCTTCGGGCTCAACTCAGTCATCTGACGCACACAGCCAACCATTTTTTGGTTGAAAGGTTTCCTGCCAGAAATACGAAAAGCCAATGTTCGCCTGTTGTCTCGCGGATCGTTTGTTTGCGCCTAAGAAACACTCTTGGATGCATAACACAGATTGTCAGTTTCTGTTGCTTTGCAGAGGCTGGTTTTGCGCAGAACTCCGCCGACGGAGTTGCAGAGTTTCTGCATGTCAATCACGTGGTGAGCGAGGAAATAGGGTATCTAAAGTTTCTTTTCTTTTAAGCAGCTTGGCTGCCCAAAGCCAGATTTTCCGCCAAAGATACAAGTGGTTCAGAATCGTCAACTTGGGCGGAATTGTGTGCTCTCCCGCCATGCTTTTGCCCAGCTCTTTGTCGGAATTTAGCGCAGACAACGCGCGCATGGCCATGGCACCCGCCGACATGATGACGCGACAACAGACGGAGAGTGAAAGTGCCAGAAGACATTACCGGAACCGACAGAATTGACCGCATCATCGTGGGAAGCGGCGCACAAAATGTAGAAGGCGGGGGCGGAAATGATCGGATCGTTTCCTTGGCCGATGCTGGGGAACCGGACCCGGCACAAACAGATGGGGCTGATGGCCGCGTAACCGAAGCCATTGCGCCAGACAGCGCGAATGACACTCTGACCGGCGGTGATGGTGCCGACAAGTTTGAGTTTCACGCGCTTATTGACGCGAAAGAAGAGGTCGTCG
>JBCAZO010000072.1:0-8775 GCA_038532975.1 Pseudomonadota bacterium | reverse complement strand
TTTTGATATCCGCAATATGAAGCTCGCCAGTTTCATCGCGAGCTGGCACCTCTTGCCAGTCGGTAAAAAACCGGTTCTTCCAGTCGCGATGCCACTCGGTTTCGTTTTCCCACCAATGATCACAATGATGGCGGCCTTTGTGCGCCCAATGCCAGACCTTCTTGGTACCGCATCGAGCTAGCATGGCGGCATTGCAGCCTGGGCAGTAGCCCAAGGCACCAGGCGTCGCCTCAACTCGTTGACCATTCAAAAGTGCAAAACGCATTCCGATCACGCCTAGTTCAAATCTGACTTTACGTTCTGGTACAACGTCACTAACTCGGCCATGCCCATGTCTAAGATTGGCTCATACATAAAGGAATTGAGATGTATGTTTGCTGGCGTGATTAGATTGACCCGGCGTAGAAGGCCTATTTTTTCAGCTTCGTTATTAAACAAGTCTTTGAATTTCTGAAATATTTTCCCTGTTTGTTTATTCGAAACATCATATTCAGCCTCCGCAGAACGGATCTTTGCGACCATGTATCGCTCGGCTCGCATTCTGATCGCGATTGACAGAGCGATCTTGTGCTCAAGATTGATGCCATCGGCAACTTTTTCACACTCATCGGCGGTCGCGAAAAGATGCTCAATAACTGGCTGCGTCAGATCAACATCGGGGAATGTACACCCGGCCAAATGGCGTTCGAACACGTCCTTGTAATCCTCGATGGTGAGGGCTTCCGTTTCATCTTTGAAGTGGAGCATCCTGGTAAGCTGCAGGTAGTCAGCATTAGGATTCCCATCGGCATCTTTGGGGCCAAGCGTGTATTCGATTAAATTACGTAAGAACGGTATATAGGCAATTAGAACTGACGGTTCGGCCAACCTGCCTTGCCACTTACGAAACGGACTCTGGATGTCCGTCCGCTCGAATGGCTCAAGCTTGATCCCGTCATCAGATCGAAACGCCAGCCGACACTGATGTGCTGGACAGATATCTCTGCTTGAAACTGTTCGAAGGAAATCGAAGTTGTGAGTCAGAACGATGGCAAGGAAATTAGTGTCTTCGGTCTTGGTCACATCCTCTAAGAAATCAATGATCGCGAACTTGTTTTTGTAGTCAAACGAGTCAGAAATGTCGTCAAAGACAAAGAGGGTCTTGGTGCGGTTCTTCCATCGCACGAACACCTCATACATGATATCAAGGATGTAGAGTGCGCGACTTTCACCTGTGCTTAGCGCTCGGAGCAGCTCTTGCTTTTCGGATGAAGCGTAACGCCTCTCTTCACCTGAATCTTTGATGATGAAAGCAATCGAAGGAGCACTTCCTTTGAGGATCGCATCGGCCTTATTTTCAACGGAAAGTTCAAACGGCAGGTAGAGAAAGCGACGATTGAAGTCTGCCACTACAGCGTCCCAATCACCTCTGCTGCTGTCCGCGTCTGCGATGATTTCAGCGAGAGCACTTTGACCAGCTCGATACTCGGATACGAGCGCTTTGTATTCATCAAGTGCAGCCCGAAGATATTGCATCCAAAGGTCACGTTTCAGGCCCTCCCGGTCGTTGAGCATGGGCAGAAGGTGTTTGTTATCTGTGATATAATCTCGGAAAGCCTGCAGCTCCTTGTTTTTGAGCTTTGAATTGAATGTGTCAAATTTCTTCGCCACCGCCTTATCGTTCAAGACGCGAAGCTTCTCCTCTTCGATTCGCTCGCGAAGAGATTGGTCCGATGAAACCTCTTCCTTCTGATCCGTTTTTTCATCCGCCAAGCTGATGCTGTGTCCAGCGTTAAAAAAGTTGTTCGCTTCGAGCTGCTGCTGAACCTGGGCGACATTGTGATACTGAAAATCCCTTCGAAGGATTGGCGATTGTTCGGTTATCTCGTCATACTTTTGCGCAAAGTCTTCGACCGCAGCCGCCACATCTTCACTGGCAAGGAATTGCTGAACTTTTGGGTCATACAGGATTCTGTAGTCGGCTTTGCCGAGGTCCGATTGATGAAGTTCGTTGAGCTCGTCCTCAATCGCAGAAAGTGCCTCATAGTAGCTGCGGCCAAATACATCCTCTATAATCGGGTCTAAGTTTTCCCGTGATCTTTCTCCAAACCCCGCAGCGTTCCTGAGAGCTTTGTCCAAAGCCTTCTTTGCTTCGCCAATCGACTGATGGATTCCCTCGTACTTCGCTCTGAGTTCGGCGTTCGCAAGAAGAGTGGACACCTGACTTGAAGAGAATTTGTCATCGTAGGATTTAACGACGAAAATTTCCTCTTTCTTAATGGCTTCGCCATTCAGGGTGATCTCACAAGTAGGTTCGCGATTCGGGAAGTGCAGGTCCTTCGGCGAATTGCCTTCCGAAAGGTCCATCATTGTCTTCGCAAGCGATGTTTTCATAACACCGTTTGGAGCGTAGATCGCGTAGCCTTTGTGCTTAAACTCCAGCTCTGCCTCGAGTTTTCCAATTCCATAGCAATATCTTAAATTTATGTTCAGCTTGTCAGCCACGACATTCTCCAAATGATCTCTGCGCCCCAAAAGGCCATTGCATTTGGCCCTAGCGGCTCAGAGCATGCAAGGAAACAACCTCTGCTTCCCACCGCTCATGCCTGAATTATCCTTTCAACCAACGTTGGAAGAATTTGAGGAACAAGCTTCGAACTGGCTGCATCCAACTCCAAGAGCGGCTTCGACAGGTACGGATGAAACTTCTCAGACATGAAGTTACCTGCTCCCGCGAACAGATCAACGGGTTCGCCAGATCGAATATCTGCCAGCACTGAGCGTAGATCTGGTGTTTCGTCCCCGGTCTGCACCATCAGAAACCCGTCATGCTGTTCGACCAAGAACCCCATACTTCTGAGCGCTAGCGCCAAGGTTGACGTCTTAACCGTCCCAGCCCGGGTTGCAATGATCGATGCATGCTCGCCAAGACTGTGGATGTTCTTGGTCCGGAACCCGAGTCGCTCATAGTGGGCGCGCGCTTCGTCAAGCATCGCTAGCGAAACCGGCTCCATGTAGGGTGGACTGATATCCCCCTCCAGCACGGTGAACATCCGGTCTATCACCTCGTCATGAATGTCCCCCGCATCTCCGCCGAAGACAGGAGGCACACCGGCCTTCGCGGGTTTGACCACGATGACCTTTTCAAGATCATGGATCTCTTGAACCACCCAACGCCGCCCAGAAAATATCAGCAGCATCCCAGGCGCAAGAACATTGTCGATCGGCAGGGTTCCAAGATCCCGCCCCTCTGCAACCAAACGGAATTCCTCAGGTGTCTGGAACACCGCATAGAAGCTGTAATGCTCAACCAGCTTTTCGCCTGTCGGTCCCAGAAGTAACAGCCCGCTCCCGGACTGTTCGATCAAGCCGGTTTCTGGATGTCCAATTGCACGCAACACATCTGCGAAGACTCCGGTCGTGACCTTTCGGAAGGGGCCTTCGCGGCAGAGCACGTTGTATACCACACTTGCGGACGCACCGCCGCGCTGCGCGATGACTGACAGTATCTGATGGACGAGCGTCGAGAGATGAAGCGCCTGCGGTTTTGGTGGTTCGCACCAGCCTTCAAGCAACAGGTCTATCATCGCGATGGACCTAATCAGGCCGAGGCGAAGACGATCCACGAAACTGCTCTCCGGCGTCAATTTGGCTTCGACAGCGTACTGCCTGAGAATGGCCGGTTGTCCTTCACGCCGGCCTGACCGGCCAAGCCGTTGTCGCAAAGCCGCAACGCTGAATGGCGCACCGATTTGAGCCACGCAGGTCACGTCACCGATGTCGATTCCAAGCTCAAGCGTTGACGTGCATACTGCGGTTGTCGGTCTCGCAGGGTCCTTCAAGCGCCGCTCAACGAAGTCACGGTGTTCTCGGGAGAGGCTCGCGTGGTGGGGATAGAATTCCTGTGGCAGGTGCTCCCGTTCGCAAAGCTCCCGCAACCGATCTGCGTAAATCTCGACCCGTTGGCGCGCCCCGGCGAAGACCAGGTTGTCACTGCCTCGAAGATGCTTGAACAGATGGGCTGCTATGGCGTCAGTTGCGGATGGACTATTGTCATCTTCATCGCCTGAGAGGTAGCCGCGAAGCTGAAGCTTCAATTCAGCTTCGCCGCCATTTGCTTCGATCAGCTGGACAGAGCTTGCTGCGTCAGGGCGAAGATAGGCCTTGGCGAGGTCCATGTCCCCCAGCGTCGCTGACAGACCTATCCGACGGACTGGACGCTTTATCGCAAGCTCGAGCCTTGTGAGCAGTGAACGAAGCTGAACACCGCGTTCGCTGTCCAGGACTGTGTGCAGTTCGTCGATAACGACCGCCCGCGTGGCCCCAAACAGGCGAGGGATTTCCAAACCGCGACGAATTAAAAGCGCCTCAAGGGACTCTGGGGTTATCAGCAGGATCCCTTTCGGAGATTTCAACGCCCGCGTCTTGACGGATTGCGAGACATCCCCGTGCCAGGGAATAACCGGAAGCTCTGCTTCTTGGCACATGCCCTCCAGCCGCATGGCCTGGTCCGTGATCAAGGCTTTCAGCGGACCGATGTAGAGCAGGTCGAAGCCGGTGCCGTCGGACGGCTCGTCAAGCACCTGTGAAATCAACGGCAGGAACGCCGCCTCGGTCTTTCCGCCCGCCGTGGACGCCGCAACGATCAAATCGGTATTGGTCTCGCAGATCGTCCGGATGGATCGCGCCTGGATGTCGCGAAGTTCGCGCCATCCTTGCTGGCGTATCCATTTCTGCACAGGTCTCGCCAGTTTGTCGAACGCACTGCTCATCGGCGTCAGAGCTTGAAGCTGATCAGATCATCGTCACCGGGGTCTTGGGCACCAGTCGACTCGTCTACCTCGGTCATGTCTTCGCCGAGGTCTTCGGAGACTTCGATCTTTTCGATCAGATCGCTCCACTCGACACCGGGGTTTTGCTCGAGCACGGAAAGCAGGTTCACGAAGGCCGTCACCGTATTGCGCGGGGTGCGGAAGTAAGCTTCACCGATCCGGTCCGAGCAATGCGCCATGAATGCCTCGAGTGCGGCGTCCGGCAGAACACTGGCATCGTCCTGCATGATCCGCCGGACATTGGCCAGAAGTACGAAAAGGTCTTCAGGGGTCAGGCTGGCGAGCCGGACAACCGGTCCTGAAAGGTCGACCAATCCGTCTCGCGCGAAGGTATTTTCGGCCAAACGCGACTGAAGGGCTTCGTAGCTATAGAGCCCACGACGGGTGTTCATCAGAAACTCCGGGGTTCCACCCATGAGAAATCCGAGGTTCTCGGCGCTACCCTGCAGCACATCGTTCAGGATCCGGAGGATCTGTTCATAGTTTGCATTGCGGGCCTGCGACGAGGTGAGCTTGTAGAGGTTCACCATCTCGTCGAGGCCGACGAGCAAGCCTTTGTAACCGGCCTCGCACACAAATGCCGACATAAGCTTCAGATGGTCATAGACACTGGCGTCGTCGATGATCGTTCGCACACCAAGCGCTTTGCGCGCGTCGGTGCGTGTCGCGAACTCGCCGCGCAGCCATCTCAGGGCTGCGGATTTCAACTCGTCGTCGCCGGTCTCATGGCCTTCCCAATATCGACGGATGACTTCGGCGAACTCAAACCCTCCGGTAAGTTCTTCAAAGTGGCCAAGGCGTTCACGAATGACGGTCCCAGTGGGCAAATCCCGTTCTTCAGCATCTCGGTGAGCTTGGCTGACAAACCGTTCCACCACGCTGGCCAATGCCCCGCCATCGGGCTTTGTCCGCGTCGAGAGGTTTCGGGCCATCTCCGCATAAAGCCCCCGAGCTTGTCCGCCGGTCGCGTGAATGCGGCGATCCGGCGCCAGATCCGCGAACATCACGACCAGGCCTTTCTCCAAGGCCACGAGGCGAATCAGGTTCATGAAGAACGTCTTGCCCGATCCGTATTCCCCGATGATGAACCGGATCGCCGATCCGCCATCTGATATCCGGTCCATGTCCTTGACGAGCTCTTCAATCTCCCGGACGCGGCCGACCTGAATATGGCGCAAACCGAGCTTGGGCACGACCCCGGCCCGAAGCGCCTGTACGATTGCATCGCGTTCACGTGGTTTCAACTTAGACATCCCTGCCCTCCGCACTCATCTTTTCTTTTACCGCCTCCGCAATCTCCGGAGACACGTCATATCCATCATACTCGTCGAGAAGCGCTTCATCGTAGGTCTCAAAAGCCCATTCATTCACGACTTCCAGTGCCCCGGACGCCATCAAGCCATGCGAGGCGCAGATCGTCTCGAACTCCGTTTCAGACCAATGCTCACGAGTAACTAGTTCGAGGACAAGGGCGCCGTGTTTCGAGTCAAGCCCCGCCAGCTGGCTTTGGCTGGCGGGCCCGGACGCACCACTTTCTTCCTCTTCGACGTCGAAAATCTGCCCAAGGACAGACGACACGCGCTCAGTGTCCGAACGGATTGCTGCGATCCGCGACGCGTCGAGTTTGGGTCCGCTGGCTTTTTCAAGCTCGGGTATCGCTTCGCCCGGGCGACCTGGTTGCGACGCACGAACAGTGCGGGGACCATCCGAAACTTCGCCAGCATGCAGGTCCGAGTAGGCCAGCGCAGGATCAAGGCCCAAAGCCTTGTAGACTTTCTCGATGCTTGCGACTTCGTCGGAGTGAATAATGCCATCGGCATGTGCTGCACCAACCAGCGCTGCCCGCATGGCGGCCTGGTTGTCTTGGCCCACCTCCTTCAGTTTCCGTCGCAGAAGCGCCATGTCCGGTGGCACGGCTAGGAACCATTCAAGGTTTGCACGCAGCCTGCGGCGTTCCTGATCGCTGAGGGTCGCGGCAGAAACCTGATCTTCCAACGCCCTGCGTTCAGGCTCCGCGATGCGACCATCCGCATGGGCGACGAACGACCCAAGTGCCAATTCGATCAAGGCGCTTCGATAGCTGTCGGAAACTTCCTCCAGTCTTTCGATGGGTTCACCCAGACTAAAAAGCACAACGGGCTCCTCCGCCTTGGGCGACCGGAGAGCAAACCGAGGGTCGGGTGCCAGACCGAAACCGAGGCGCGCGAGCGCGTCGGCGGCTCCAGTCATTTGCCGTTTCCCGATCTTCTCGTTCGTTTCTCCCTCCAGACGCCCGATCACCTCCTCAAGCGGCACCAATCCCCCCCGATCGACAATATCGCTTGCCCAAGATTTCAAGTGGTCCATTTCCTCTGATGGGAAGGCATCCCACAGTTCAGAAGGCAGCAAGGCATGCGCTTCAACGCTTCCGCGACCATCAGGATTTCGGCCCAAGAAGCGACTGAGCTTGTCGAGATCGTTCATCACCTCGTCAGCCAACTCCTGGGCAATCTCGACCGGTTTGCGCAGGCCGGAAATATCCGGGACCGGCTTGCCATCAACGGTTGGGTTGGCAGACCCCTGAAACTCGCTGGAGGCGGCGCGATAGGATGCCGTGAGTGATTTCCGGGGTTTTGTCACTTTGAGCCCATCAGGAAAACGCCGATCAAACCGCATACGGAAAAGAGCGGCGAACTCGTCACGGCACCGCGTCGCGGGAGTTCTCAGATTTGTTTCCGGATGGCAGATGAACCAACTCAGCAACCAGTCAGCCGTCAGGTTCTCGCCTTTGTCGATCTGGGCTCCGATTGCGTATTTGAGTGAGAACGGAAGTTCCCAGCCCTGCTTCTCGAAAATCGGCTCGATAGCGTCAAGGTCGGTTTCGGCAATCATTGCGATATCGAGGAACTCGCCCAAATACCGCCTGACGGAATGGTTATCAGGGTAGAGTGACTGCAGCCGCCGAACTTCCTGGACGATCTCCTTTGCATCTTCGTTCGACTGATCGACGAAGAAGCGACGCTCCAGCCCGTAGAAGTACAGGAACATGTAGCCGGGGTTATAGGAGGCGTCGCTTCGCCCAGTTGCCAACCACTCCAAGTAGGTTGCTCGACACTGGGGTGAGATATCCGAGTATCCGGGCCAATACGGCATGCCATCGCCAGCCTTGTCCCTGCCCGAGCGCGCGACCGGCAGGGATGGATCGATATAGGCTCGGCATTTGTCGCGATACCCGTAAGAGTTCAGCAAGGGAGGCGTGCCAACATAGACCATCCCGCCGATGTTGCGACCGGCGACGCTAGCTGTTTCGCTAGAGGGGACCCACCCGCTTTTCTTTGTTCGGGACGACCTGCTCGATGCAACTCGCCCAGATTGTTTTCTTTCAGCGGCTGCCGCAAGAGCTGGCGCCGCAGACTTTCCAGCGCGAACGATCTCAGCGTAGTCCTGCTTCGGTGGGGAATAGGCTTGAGTCGCAGCCGATGCTCTGGAAACATTGGCTTCGCGAGTTCGTTCGCGTTCACGCTCGACACGTTTTTCATATGCATTTGGAGGCGCTACCAGCGCTGAATTCGTTTCTGTTGTTTCCGAACTCTTTGCGCCGCCATTTGTAGCGGCAATTTTTCTAGATCGCCGCCTTTCTTGCCACCAAACCAAAAAGATGGGCGCTCCCAATGCAAAAAGAACTTGGCTGCCGTCCGACCATGACTGCAATGCAAGTGCAATAATTAACAAAGCAGCAAAGAAATAAATCGCTAAAAAAAATGTAACGCGAAAAACCTTCCATACAAGACTCATCAATAAAATCTCCTAACTGGCCAGTTCGATCTCAAGAGAACGGCGCCCGCCTCTCAACCTCTAGGCGATTTTTCTCTGCTAGAACAATCGAATCCCCAGTGGGGGTGCACATTTCACCAGTTTTCGAAGGTTTGAGCCGAGTGCGTGACACGAACACGCCTGACCTCTTCGAAAACTGGTGAAATGTGCA
>JBCAZO010000071.1:0-8777 GCA_038532975.1 Pseudomonadota bacterium | reverse complement strand
GCTATTCCACGCCCCCTGGAGAGGACCCCCTCTGCCAATATGCCTGCCGTCATGCGTTTCAACCACGCGGAGTTTCGGTTGGCAGTTTTCTTTTCGAATTGAAGCATGGCGTCTGCGCCGCGAACTGCTGCTGCAATGTTTTGGGGGTTTGCCTTCAATTTGTAAGCGAAGAAATCCACGAAAGCTGACATGTCATTCAGCACATCATCTGGATAGCGGCCTTTCAAATTGACATGGCCGATTTTTGCACAATTGATCGCTTGCTCTTCCCGCTTGGTTGTCGTGATTGCAGAGTTGTGGCGCCTGTAATCTATTAGCACCTCCGGGATCACACAAGTTTCCCCAAACGTACTCAGGCGCGACCAGAGCTCATAATCCTGCGCCGTTACAAAATCTTCGTTGTACCTGATCTCCTGACCATCCGGGCCAACCCTTCGGAAGAAATAGGTTGGATGCGGGGCGGGGGGATTGAAGCAAAGCAACCAGCGGACCTGCCAGTCTTCCAGGCCTCGTTGTGCTGTTCGCAGTTTTTTACCTTTACCATCAATCATCCTGTACCCGGATGCGCATGCAAATATTTGCGGGTTTTCGTCCAAAACGCGTGATTGTTTCTCCAGTCGTTTCGAATTGCAGACATCGTCCGCGTCGATCCTGGCGATGTAGTTTCCGGACGCGATACCAAGCGCGATGTTCAATGACTTCGTAAGACCTTTTTTCTCTTTGTTCTCGATGAGACGCGCACGTGGGTCTTTTTCACAGAACTGTCTGAGCACGTCAGATGATCCGTCCGTAGACGCATCATCAACAATGACAATTTCGAAGTCGTCTATGGTCTGCCGTTCAAGGCTTGCAAGACATTCATGAAGATACGGCAACCCATTGTGAACACTCATCACAACACTGATCTTCAGCATGACTTCGTCTCACCGCACTGAACACAATAGACCGCACGCAGCCCTTCATGCGTGCTGTCAAAGTAGATCGCCGTTCCGTCTCGGTTCCAGCGCGGGTGCAGATCACAGCGACATTCGTCTGGAATGCTTACGACTTTATCAAATAGGTCAAAGCTCTCCGACTGGGGTAAAACATAAACTCGGTCACCTGACCCACCTTTTTTCTCAGATATGGCCCATCTAGCGGCCCTTTGGTTTGGCGGCATTATATACCTTCTTATTGCACGTCGCACTGGTCTCGGGATCATCTTAGGTATATCCATGCCAACGTCTTAACACTCAAAAATAAACCTCACCATCCGAGGAACTCGAAATCATGGCAAAGAGGCTTTACGGCAAGACCTATCATGCTGACCGGAACGTGCGGACCCGATATGCGGCTGATACCATTCTCAAACATGTCTTTGGGTGGCACGATATCCAGAGCGTGTGCGATGTCGGATGCGGCGTGGGCACCTGGTTGGCGGTTTCAAAAGACTTGGGTGCAAAGCAAGTCAAAGGGTTTGATGGGCCATGGGTTGATAAAGACGCCATCGCGATTGACGGCAGCGAATTCCAAGAGTTCGATTTGAGCCAGCCTTTACCCAAAACTCAAAAGTTTGATCTCGCTATTTCGTTGGAAGTCGCGGAACACCTTGATCCCAAACGCGCGGACTCTCTTGTTGCGGACTATTGTGAGCTCAGTGACCTTGTCTTGTTTTCTGCCGCAATCCCGGGACAAGGCGGGACCGGGCATAAGAACGAGCAGTGGCAAAGTTACTGGGCAGATCTATTTGCACAGCATGATTTTCGCCCTGTCGATGTGGTGCGGCCCCTAATTTGGCATGACGAAAACATTGCTTGGTGGTATCGCCAGAACATGTTGCTTTACGTCAAGAGCCAAACGCCCACAGAGAAATCACTGAATGCGTTGGTTGGCGCACCGAGTGACTACATTGATATTGTCCACCCGGAGCAGCTCAATTTTATTCAAGAGGCTCCGTTCAAACACGCAGTTCGACATATGCTGCACAAGTTGAACATCCGCTGATATCAGCAAAGATCAGGATGGTTCTTGCCTAGTGTTCTCTGCGCGTTGCATCGCCACTTGAACACGCCTCCAGCCGGTCAGCGTCCAAGTCACTTCAAACACGATATGGGCGACGGCGATCGCCATCAAACCCAAGCTTGGCAGAGCAACTAACATCACTGCGAAGTAACAAATAGTCGCCAGCACCACTGCCCAGAGAAAATCGCCAGAATTCCCTAACGCTATGGTTATGGGAAGCAAGGTTACACCACTTAGATAAAAGGCTTTTGCTACAAACAAAACTGCCGCTATCGTGCCTGCTTCATAAAAATCACTTCCATAAATTGCCGCTAAGACGTGACCGGACCACCAAAAAGACGATAGGGCAAATAGCCCCGCCGGAATGGCAAACATCGCAGCAGTTTGTTTAGCGTAGGCCACTGCTGCGCGTGGGCCGGCATATTGTAAATGACGTACGATTTCTGGACTTACAACCTGTTGAATTGGTCGACCTATCTGGCCTGCGGAATTCGCTATGTCTTTGGCCGCACGCAAAATGCCAGCCGCGCTGGATCCAAAGACCGCTCCGACTATAACAATGTCTGGGTCTTGGCTCAGCAACCGAATTCCGAACGTGATGTTGGTTTGAAACAACATCTTCCAGAACCCTTGCGCCTTCTGGATTGCCGCCTTGGCGTTCGCTTTCACCAAATCGGGGATGCTTGTACCGTCCAAAGCAACAAAAGCGCGTGTAATAAACCAAAGATTCGTTATCAGCTCGGCGACCAGCCAAACCATCAGATAAGCCTCTGGCCCGTAGTTTTTCCACGCCACGACCATCCAGCCACATAGAACCAAAATCGCAAGAAGAAGCTGGCGAAACCCTATTGTCCAGAACTTGTTAAAGCTCCGCAATATAGCTTCGGTGACGCCTAAAATCCGGGTCGGAATAATCAGGCAAAACAGCAGCGCATAGACGACTAGCTCTTCCTCAATACCGATCACTTTCTGGAGCAGCAGTATGCCAGTCACGGCAACACCGCAGGCAAATAGTGCCGTTATGAAATCTACCAGGACCCCTGCTTTGACCAGCCCCCTAAAGTTCTGGCTAGTCTTATCTTCCAATGCTTCCGTCAAAAATCGGGTGAGCACGTTCACCGATTGAAAATTGAATAGGCCATCAACGACCTTCGTATATGCAAGGACAATTGCAACCTGGCCAAATCCAGAAATTCCCAAAGATCGTGCCGCGATGGCGTTGGCTACTAAAAAAGGAACTGCCGCCAAAAGATTGGAG
This sequence comes from Pseudomonadota bacterium, assembly GCA_038532975.1. GTDB lineage: Bacteria > Pseudomonadota > Alphaproteobacteria > Rhodobacterales > Rhodobacteraceae > Roseovarius. The sequence goes on along the minus strand of JBCAZO010000071.1, from coordinate 5,518 downwards.
CTGACCAGTTTGGACCACCCGACCAGAAGCCTTTGTTTTGGGGACGCCATTACGCGAGATCGCCATCTGATTTAATGCGTGGTGCAAGATTGGATGGCTTGTTTTGCATATTTTTGCATTCCAGTTACCGGCTCGATCTTGCGCAAGGACGCAGGTTTAAGCAACGAACGTCGAACACGCAGGCGTTTGATGGCTACATTTGCAAACCTGTCTGCAAAATTCAAAGCGAAAGCGCTGTGGCATTGTTCCCAAAATTACAATAATTGCAGGTTTTAAGCCCTACTGTTGCCACATTCCTTGAACATTTGTAGCACACCTTTCGAAAGACAGCCGGTTTGATGAAGCTTGTAATCCAGATACCTTGCTACAACGAGGAAGCGACCTTGCCCGAAACCCTTGCGGATTTGCCACGCGAGGTTGCAGGGTTTGATAAGGTCGAATGGCTCATTATCGACGATGGATCGACCGACCGCACAGTTGAGGTCGCGGAAGAACACGGCGTTGATCACATTGTGCGCCAGTCGCACAATCAGGGTCTCGCAGTTGCTTTTCTCTCCGGGCTGGAAGCGGCCTTGCGCGCCGGAGCGGATGTCATTGTGAATACCGATGGCGATAACCAATACGCCGCGCGCTGTATTCCAGATTTGACCCAGCCCATTTTGGACCGCCGCGCGCAATTTGTGATTGGCGCACGTCCCATTTCCACGATCGAACATTTCTCGCTGGTCAAACGCATGCTTCAAAAGCTGGGAAGCTGGGTTGTGCGCCAGGCGAGCGGAACCAAGATTGATGATGCGCCCAGCGGATTTCGTGCCATTCACCGCGACTCCGCCATCAAGCTTTACGTGTTTGATCGCTACACCTACACTCTGGAAACCATTATTCAGGCGGGTCGTATGGGCATCCCTATGATGTCTGTTCCAATTGAGGTCAATGATCCAACACGAGAGTCGCGCCTGATCAGGTCAATCCCGCAATATATCCGCAGGTCGATCAAAACAATTCTGAGGATTGCAGTGCTCTATCGTCCTCTGCGATTCTTCACCTGGCTTGCAATGCTATCCGCCTTGCCCGGCGCAATGGCATTCTTGCGGTTTCTCTACCTCTACGCGACTGGTCAGGGTGATGGCCACATTCAGTCACTGGTCATAGGCTCCGCCCTGATCGGCGTCGGAGCAGTTTTCTTTGTTGCTGGTCTCATCGCTGATTTGATTGCCGCGAACCGGGTGCTGTCAGCAGACATCAGAGGCCGGTTGCTGCGCGCGGAACTGGATGGAACCAAATTAGAATGAGCCTGCTTCAAGACCGTATAGGGCTGCTCATACTTTTGATGTTCACGGTTTTTTGGGCAATTCTCGGATTGTCCGCATCGGACGGCCTATATAACACGGATGAGTCACTCTATCGCATCGGTGCAGAATCCTTCCAAAACAGCGGCAATCTGATTGTTCAGAATGGTTATGATACCTTTGGGTCCGAGGATCTCAGACACGTGTTACTTATTGCCGGGCCAAACGGGCTTGTCCCTCAATATCCCGTCGGCTCTGCACTGGCCGCCGCACCGCTAATTCCCTTTTTTGGACAAAAAAGTCTGATTGTTTTGAACGTGCTTGCGGGCATTGGCACTCTTTTCACAACATACGCGTTGGCACGACGTTTGTTTGACACTGCTGAGGTTGCAAACCTGGCGGTCGCGATATTCGCGCTTTGTACATTTTGGAGCGAGTATGTTGTCGGGCAGTGGCCGCATTCGGTCAGCCTGTTTTTTGTCACGTCAGCTATGTTGTTTTTCTTGCAGGCAATAGATCGCACGCACGCTGCATGGCATCCCGCTTTTTGGTCGGGCATCTTCGTTGGTGTTGGAATGTCATTCAGGCTAGAAGTATTGCTTTTGTTGCCCGCCATTGCGGCAGTCACCATCCTCTATGCACGCAAACCTTTCGAAATCATCGGCGCTGGCGCTTTGGGGATGGCACCCGTCCTTGCGCTCTTGTCTTATTCAAACAAACTGCGTTTTGACACATACAATCCCCTCTCCTACGGGCAATCAGGCGGAGGTACAGATGCGTCAACTTATTTACCATTGGGTATTGGGATACTTATTGTATTGGCCGGTTTGGTTCTATTACGAAACCTGAGCAGCCTTCAATTTGAACGACGGCACGTGCTTATGGGCGTTACGCTCTTAGCCGCATCAACTGCAGTCTTGAGTCCATTTGTTCCGATCCTGCAAAAACTTATTGGTGGCTTGCATGCGATTTTTCTGGATTCGACTGTCATTCACGATCCGCGACCCGGCGCATTGGGGTCTCGCCCCGATGGAACCGTTGCGTTTTGGGGGCTTTCCAAGAAAGCTCTGTTTCAGAGTCTGCCTTGGCTTGGCGGCTTGGCGGCACTCTTTGGTCTCGGCTGGGCAGAGCGACGACGCAGCATCGCTATCATTCTGATTTTTGTCTCAGTCTGGGCTTTGCCTTTTGTCCTGCGAAGCTGGCATGGGGGCATGAGCTCTAACATGCGCTACCTCCTGCCAATGGTGCCCTTACTGGCAATACTGTCAGCCTGGATCATTCTGGAATTGATCCGAAACCACGCCATCACAAATCCGTATGTCTTGAGCTTGGCGGCCGTTGCTGGATTTGCGTTGCCGTTTGTTTGGGTTCTGTCTGCAAACGATACTATATTCTGGCTCAACCAGATTGCATCGCTCTATCTATTCGTTGTAATCGCTGTGGTTTCGCTCATCGCCGGGTTTGCCAAGCAAAAAATGCTCGCGCAAATCTCGCTCTACGCGATCACAATGGGTTTGGGTTGGTCTAGCTACCTTGCGTATCAAGACTACAGCCTTGCACAAACCCGCCGAGCGAGTACTGAAACCATAGCAATGGCAGTCTCCAACATCCCTGATCGCGTCGTGCTATATGGAGCGCCTGCGCATTTTTACCCGGCGTTCAGAAACGCCGAACAATTGCTCGCCCGACCACCTGATCCTGCGACATTGGTGGATGCAAATTTTGTCAAAGCCGCGTGCAGTTCGGGCTATCGCGTTTTGTTCGCAAACTACATGGTCGGGCAACTTGGCCGGTTGGAAAGCGCCGTGACCGAGTACATTTGGCAAGATGGTATCGACGGGCCAGCGATGGTCGAATTTGACTGCAACGCATAAGCCGAAGTTTACAACAAAACGTGGCTACCGAGCTTTGTTCGACTTGTTTTGGGATTTTCACAAGCCGGACAAATCGTGAGCTGTGCTGAACAGCAGGCCCATCCACCTAAGGCAAAAGCGCTCTCATCGTCAAAATCCCATAACCAAGCCGCTTGTTGTGCTTCGACCCCAAGCCGCTCACAATCGCCTCGCGTATGGACGGCCCATCCACAGGTAACTTGGCATTGCCACGCTTTTCAATCATGCGCGCGACCATTCCTATCGCTTGCGCCGTGGCTGCGGACGTGCCGCCAAATCCATACTCTCCGCCCTGATGTGAAGCGAGTTGGCCAGGGTCTTCGGCGTAGCCTCCGTGCCCCAGGATGTCTGGTGCAGGCACGTAGTTGAATTTTTTTGCCGCATCGGGGTCAGGTTTCGCTCCGGGGTCTTCGTCACGATCACTCGGGCACAGGCAACATAGGCCTCTTCCAAATTGACTGTAGAGCGCCGGAACAAGTTTGGATGTCTTCTTGGCAGCGTTGCTCAGTTTGGCCGATCCAACAACGATGATCCCTGTGCCTGTAAACGGATCATCCGCATGCATGGCCAACGCATCCGCAGCGCGTTCAAGTGTTTCAGCGTCAGGTTTGTGACCCAACGACTCGAGCATCTTTGCAGCCAAAGCGCGTCCTTTGGCATCGCCCAGTGCACTAAGAGCTGTTTTAAAGTCCTCCGGCGCACCGGGATAAGAAATCTTTCCAGTGCCATCATTGCCCGAAGGGATCAGGACTGGCACTTTCAGGCTTGCCAGCAGAATGGCAAGCGTGAGCGGATCGCATGGCTTATGAGCGAAGCGCGAATTGTCGGTCTCTTTGTTCCAATCCTCAGGATAGCTTTTGGGGTCAGGACGCACGAAGGGTGGCCCGATCAGGATGGTATCAGCAGGCGCTGGACCAAAGGCCATCTTGAGAATCGCCTCTGCCACAGCCAGCCGGTTTTCGTGGGTATCTGAGACAAGGTTGGTTACGCGAGCAGGCAAGAGTTTTGATTCAGGTGCCGTGCCCCAGATCTCACACACTCCTTTGGTCGGTGTGCCTGCGATCAACCCTCCCATGGCGGTCCCATGACCCCCACCTTTAGAAGAAAATGCCAGACGGCCGTTAAGGTAGTGATGATAGTCAGAATTGATTACAGCCTTTGAATTCGCCCATTTTTTGGGGTCGGTCGTTTTGGCCAATTCCGCACTGATCGCATGATCTTTCCCACGGTCAAACGTGGGATGCGTGATATCCACAGGGCCATCCAGAAGCCCGACCAAAACCCCCTTGCCACCCTTACTCAACGGTGCGTCTCGGCCGCCAATTCCAATGCGTGGCAGCGTCCATTGGTCAATCGGCACCGACGGTTTGGGCGAGGGCTTGCGGTCCATCACAGGACCATTTCCGACATAGGGCGACTTTCCTGGATCATAGGACTGCACATCCTCGATCGCCTCGACAAAAAGCTCATCCAGAATATCCCGCAGCTCGGTGAACGCGCCTTGCGCAATCGCAGCACCTGCCGACCCATCAGAGGCATAGTGCACCCCGGCCCATTCGCGATTTTCGCGGATCCGGTAAGCCACGTCAAAAGCCTCGGCCACGACACCAGGATCATGGGCAAACACCTCGGCAATCCCGTGCGCAAGAAGTGCAGACTGCGTGGCATGACCGCTCGGATATGCGGCATGGTTTGGCACGACAATGGTTGGGTCAATACCGTGATCCACCACATGCGGACGTGGCCGGTTGAACTTTTCCTTGTAATGCGAAGCAAGCGCAAGACCCGCATTCTGCAACTGCGTCAGAAGTCGCACGAGGCTAGCCGGCGCACCCGCGGCATTATCAAAAATGCTCAGAAATGGGGTGATGATATCGTCAATCTCATCCAGGATTTCAGTCTGGCGTGCATCGCGTTCAGAATCGGCTTGTTTGTCAAGAAGCTCGTTCAGCTCTCGCCGAACGCCATCACCTTCGTAGTCAGGTTTGCCGGGGATATCGTTGTCATCCAGCAGTTTAACGATCTCATCAAATCGCTCATAGATATCACGCCGGTATTTTTCGTCCTGAACACCCCAGGCAGCAGACAGAGAATTGGAGGACTTTGTTTTGGTCTTCGTTTTGGTTTTTGTCTTCGTCTTGGTTTTGGTTTTTGTCTTGGTTTTCGTCTTGGTCATCTAAAGTCCTTCCACTTCACGCGCAAACACACAGCGCACATACCCACTCCAACCCACAGTTTCGTTTGGCCGTTCAAGCCGGTCGGTAATCCAATAAATCCAACTTCTTCAATCCATCGCTTATGACCTGAACACTCAAGGCCGATGGCAACACATACGCC
>JBCAZO010000070.1:0-8865 GCA_038532975.1 Pseudomonadota bacterium | reverse complement strand
TGGATGCGCATTGCCTCGCGCATATCGCACGGTTCAAGCGGCCGAAATCCTATGTGTTTGTCGAGGAAATTCCGAAGAACAATTATGGCAAAGTGCTAAAAACGGAACTTCGAGATCGCCTTTCAAAAGGCTGATTTTAAATATTTATATTGGATTTGAGACTTCAATCCTCGTCATCCTCTGACAACAACCGATCCGCTTTTTTGCGTACCAGAACCGAGCGCAGGTCATGCATGGCCAGCAACAGCGCGTCTGTGACCTCTTCAAGGTCTTCGTTACTGGCGCGCGATTGGGCCCAATGGGTGGTGGTGTTGAGGTAATCCACCGCACGGTGAATGTCGTCAATATCGCGCCTTGCCAGAAGGGCGGTGCGTTCTTCCATCCAGGTTTGGATGGTCTGCATATCTTCCTCGGAAAGTTCCCGATCACCATGCGGCTTGATCTGGCCATTGCGGATGTTGACCACCGCGATCTGGTCCATCTCAATACGGCGCTGACGGTTTTCGGTGTCCACGCGAAAGACGAACGCGCCGTTTTCGCGGACACGGAAGTAGTAGTCTGGGAGTTCGCCGCTCACATGTGGCTCCGGTATCAAGTGCTGGTCGGGATGCTTAACGCAGTTTGCTGCAAAAGTCCTGTATCCGGGTGCAGGCCTCTTTCAACGCGTCGTCCGATGTGGCGTAGCTGACACGGAAATTCGGGGACAGCCCAAAGGCCGCACCAAACACCACGGCGACGCCGGTTTCATCGAGAAGGGCAGTGGCGAAGGCCTCATCGTTCTCAATTATCGCTCCTTTGGCGGAGGTTTTGCCGATCAGCCCGGCAATTGACGGGTACACATAGAAGGCACCATCGGGTGTGGGGCAGGTGACACCATCGATTTCGTTGAGCATACCGACCACAAGATCACGGCGGCGCACGAACATCTCGTTATGCGGTGCGATGAAGTCCTGTGTGCCATTGAGCGCCTCAACAGCGGCCCATTGGCTGATCGAGCAGGGGTTTGAGGTTGATTGTGACTGAATCTTACGCATCCCGCCAATCAGCACTTCTGGACCTGCGGCATAGCCAATGCGCCAGCCGGTCATGGCATAGGCTTTGGAGACCCCGTTGCATGTCAGCGTGCGGTCATAAAGCCCCGGTTCGACCTGTGCAGGGGTGCAGAATTTGAAATCGCCATAGGCGAGGTGTTCGTACATGTCGTCGGTCATGACCCAGACATGCGGGTGGCGCATGAGCACCTCGGTGAGCGCTTTCAACTCGTCCCAGGAATACCCTGCGCCGGTGGGGTTGGACGGGGAGTTGAAAATGAACCAGCGGGTTTTCGGCGTGATCGCCGCTTCCAGAGCCTCGGGGCTGAGTTTGAAACCCGTCTCAATCCCGGCCTCGACGATCACGGGCGTGCCTCCGGCAAGCAGCACCATGTCGGGGTAGCTTACCCAATAGGGGGCCGGGATAACCACCTCGTCACCGGGGTTCAGAGTGGCCATCAGGGCGTTGTAAAGGATTTGTTTACCGCCTGAGCCAATACTTACCTGAGAGGGGGTGTAGTCGAGACCGTTGTCACGTTTGAATTTGGCACAAACCGCTTGCTTCAGCTCAGGAATGCCGTCCGGCGCGGTGTACCGCGTTTTACCCTCTTCGATGGCGCGAATGCCCGCTGCACGGATGTTTTCCGGCGTGGGGAAATCCGGCTCTCCGGCGCTGAGGCCTATGACGTCTTCGCCAGCGGCCTTTTTCTCCATCGCCAGGGCCGAAATGGCCATGGTGGGCGAAGGCTTCACGCGTGAAAGTGTCGCGGAAAGAGGATTCATGTCGCGCTCCAGGTGGAATTGGTTCTTCGGTTGTCTTAGTAAGAGCGCGGATTGGGTTCAAGACAACATTACAGGTCTCGCGCAAGCAAGACCCAAGAACCTGGAGGGTTAAACATGAACGCACCGAGCAAAGACGACTGGTATAACCCCGAAGCGACGACGTTTGGAGATCGTGTGGCGGGCGCCCGTGAGGTGGCTGGCATGACACAAGAAGAACTGGCCCGGCGTCTGGGGATCAAGCTGAAAACGTTGCGCGCTTGGGAAGATGACCTCAATGAGCCGCGCGCCAACAAACTGGCGATGCTGGCTGGCGTGCTGAACGTGTCACTGCTTTGGCTGATCAGTGGCGAAGGCGATGCGCCCGATGGACCGGATGAGCAAACCGGTGACAACCCGGACATAGGGCACATCTTCAAGGAAATGCGGGATTTGCGGGCGCAGATTAGTGCGTCGGCGGACCGGTTGGCGCTTTTGGAGAAATCCCTGCGTGCGTCTCTGCGAGAGCAGGCGGGTGAGTGAAGACCCTCAAACCCGTCTGAAACGGCTGCACATGCGCTCAATGCGGCGCGGCACCAAGGAAATGGATATCCTTCTGATGCGCTTTGCTGAGGCGCATCTGGCAGGGCTGAGCGCGGATGAGCTAGATATCTATGAGGCGCTCTTGGACGAGAACGATCAGGATCTCTATATCTGGATCAGTGGACAGGACGTAGCGCCTGAGAGTTACAAGAGTATTGTTTCGCATATCGCAGCTGTCAGCGCGCCAAACTCTGTGGCATTTTAGACGTTATTGCGCGTATTTAACTGAATATTGGGCATTTTCCGCCAAACCCATCGCCGAGCAGTATCGCACGGAGATGGATAATGAGTTTTCAGTCAAACATGCCCTCGCAGACGACGGGCGACGGTTTTTTCACAAACTACCTTGATGCACTGGCCCTGGTCGAGCGGTTGCACCGGCTTTTGCTGGACGTGATCAAGGATGAGTTTGAGCGTGTGGGGATCCTAGATATCAACGCGGTGCAGGCGCTTTTGCTGTTTAACATCAGCGACAATGAAGTGACCGCGGGAGAGCTTAAATCGCGCGGCTATTATCAGGGCAGCAATGTCAGCTACAACCTTAAGAAGCTGGTCGATACAGGCTACATGCATCACCAGCGCTGTGAGATTGACCGCCGCTCGGTGCGCGTGCGGCTGACCGAAAAGGGGCGGGGCATTCGCGATGTGGTAGCGGCTTTGTTTGAGCGTCACGCCGAGGGGCTGGAAAGCAAGGGCGTGATTGGGCATGACGGGATTGACATGATCACATCTTCCCTGCGCCGGGTAGAGCGTTACTGGGCTGATCAGATCCGGTACATCTACTGAAACTGAGGCAGGTTTCTGCCCCGCGCAGTCAGTGTGCGGGGCGCAGCAAGGACAGGTTCGGAAGGCGCAACTCCCGGATCAGTTTGCGGCGCATGGCCTCGGCAAAGTCTGTATGCCTGTCGGCACTTTCAACAAAGGCGCCGGGACCGCGCAGGACAAACTCGCTGTAATAGGTGAGCAGGGATTTGACGTTGTGTAGGTTCTTGGTGGTATTGGCGCGCGATCTGGGGCCGATGACCAGACCGTTGATTGTCATCTCGCCTAGCATTTCTTCGGTGATGGCCTGAGGGTGTGCGCCAACATTGGCAGGGCCATCGCCGGATATATCCAGCGTTTTTTGCCAACATTCGGCCTGTTGCGCCAGCTGGGCGGCGCCAAACATCATGGCGGCTGCGATGGCGGTGGTCGCGTCGGTTGTGAAGCGCTGGTTCGTGTTGAGCAAAGTCGCTGCGATCTGATCAAGCTCTGCAGCGGACTGGATCGTGGTCCAGGGCGTGATGATCCGTTGATTGGTCAACCCGCTCCATTCGTAGATCATCAAGCGCACCGGCCTTTCGGGCAGGGTGAGAAAGGCCGCGCGCACGTCATGTGCGGTCAGGGCTGTTGCCAGACCGTCAAGTTGCAGCCGGTATTCGCGCGCATCTACCGAGCCTGAGACATCCAGACCAAGGGCCAGCGCCTGTCGGCACTGAGCCTGTGCTGTGTTTGGGGCGAAAAGCACGGCGAGGGCAAAGAGCGCCGCGCGGATCATCCCGGCTCTTGCTGCGACGTGGCGCGGCCCAGAACGATGTCGTTGATCTCGCGGTAGAGCTTTTTGGTCATGGCCTCGCGGAATTCTTCAAACCCGTTGGCCACGACCAGAAATGCACCCGGTCCATGAAGGACTTCCGCGCCGTAATACGCCAGCACATTGGCGTCCTCCCCAAGGATCACGAGGCCATTTACGGTCACATCTTTCAGCGGGAAATGCTTGTAGGCTTCGCGCGGGCCGTAGCGATAATTGTTCACCCCGTCGCCTGAGACATCAATGACCTTGCGTGTGCAGCTAGGTGCGCGCTGCAGAAGCGAGGCCCCAAAGCCCAGGGCCGGGCCCATGGACGTGGGAAAGTCGTCATGGCTGCGTTGCATATCCGCCAATGTGGCCACCGCGGCGGTGATCGCGGCCTCGCTGTCAAGGATGGTCCAGTCCAGTTGCAGTTTGTGCTGGTAAAACCCGCTCCATTCATAGACCGCAAGCGCCACGGTGCCCGGCGCACCCGACAGGATGGCGTGGCGCACCTCATCGGCATCGAGCGCCGCCGCAAGGCCAATCCGCTGCAGATCATATTCCCGCTGATCCACGGACGAAGACACATCAACCGCCAGCACCAGCGCAAGGCGGCAGGTCTGTGCCGCAGCGTGAAGCGGTATGCAAACAAGGGCCAAACAAAGCGCGCAAATGCCAATTTGACGCCCCATCACCATCACTCGGACAGGCGGCGCAACCGCGAGCGCGCGGCGTCGTCCAACCGGGCGCGCATGACCATCTGGTGAACGAACAGGATGTCCTCGGTGCGTGTGCCCTGACCAATATTGTGGGTGACAAGGGGGCGTGTGCCGTCTGCATTGCGCTGGGTGCTGACGATCCCGATATGCGGAAGGTTGGATCCCACGAGCCGCCAGCTGACGATATCACCGGGGGCAAAATCATCCGGATTGTCGCTTGGCGGGCGCGCTGCGCCAATCCGTTCAAGTAAGGTTTCCAGATTGGGTACACGGCGATGATCAATGTTGCGGTCTGTGGTGCTCAGGCCCCAGATTGCAGGATACGCCGAAAAGGCCGCTTTCATGTCGCGGTTCACAGCAACTTGCAGGTCGATGTCATGCGCATCACGCAAGGCGCGGATGACCACATCGGTGCACACGCCGCGATCACGCGGGATGTCCCCACCGGGAAATGAGAGGCCCTGATAGGAAGGGTCGTAGAGCACGGTCACGCCGACCTGTTTCGCCGCTGCGTCGGCCAGTGGATCGGCCTGCGCTGGCGAGATCAAAAGCGCCAGCGTTGCGGCGCAGAGCAGGCGCGCGCGCATCACCAATGCCCTGTGTTTTCCATACTGGCCCAAGGCTCTGCTGGCGGCAGGGCATCTCCGGCCTGCAAAAGCTCAATCGAGATATTGTCGGGGCTGCGCACAAAGGCCATGTGCCCATCGCGCGGCGGGCGGTTGATGGTCACGCCATTGTCCATAAGGTGCTGGCAGGTCTCGTAAATATCGTCGACACGGTAGGCGAGATGCCCGAAATGACGGCTGTCCGAGGGCAGAGCATCGTCGCCATCCCAGTTGTAGGTTAGCTCAACGGGGCACTCCTCCTGACCTTCGGGCGCCATGAAGATCAACGTGAACCGCCCACCTTCGTTGTCATAGCGGCGGGTCTCTTTGAGGCCCAGAAGCTTGTAGAACTCCATGGACTTTTCCAGGTCCTTCACCCGGACCATCGTGTGCAGATATTTAAGAGCCATACGCTTCTCCCTGGTATCTTTTGAGTTATTCAAGAGGTAGCGGATTCGGGCGTTGAGTCCAGCGACAGGTTTGTGATCAGAGACTTCGGCCCGAACTCTTCGTTCCGCCGCTTTTTCGCATGGCGCCACCCGATATTGATGTTTAAGGTGGGCTTCTGTCCATATATAGTCTGAAACGACTCGGACCGCGATCTGAACCACCGGAAGAAACGCATGCAGCAATATCACGACGCCCTGCGCCATGTATTGGAAACCGGCGAGACCTCCTCTGACCGGACAGGCACGGGCACGATCTCGGCCTTTGGGCTTCAGGCGCGGTATCCGCTTTCGGACGGGTTCCCGCTTGTCACAACCAAGAAACTGCACTTGCGCTCGATCATTCACGAGCTTTTGTGGTTTCTCTCAGGCGACACGAATATCCGCTATCTGAAGGATAATGGCGTTTCGATCTGGGATGAATGGGCGGATGAGGATGGTGATTTGGGCCCGGTCTATGGTCATCAATGGCGCCGGTTTCCTGCGCTTGAGCCGACCGATGACCCCGAGCTTTTTCGCCGCCGTGAGATTGACCAGATCGCCAACCTCATTGAGATGATCAAGGCCACGCCCGACAGCCGCCGCCTGATTGTGTCGGCCTGGAACCCCGGCGATGTGCCCGAAATGGCGCTGCCGCCATGCCACACGCTTTGGCAACTGCGGATCATCGGGCGCAGAATGCATCTGCAGCTTTATCAGCGTTCGGCCGATATGTTTCTGGGCGTGCCGTTCAACATTGCCTCTTACGCGCTGCTTCTGGAAATGCTGGCGCATGTGACAGGGTACGAGGCCGGGGATTTCGTGCACACGATTGGCGACGCGCACATCTATTCGAACCATACCGAACAGGTGGCGCTGCAACTGACGCGGAGGCCTAAACCCTTGCCCAAGCTCAGGATCACGCGGGAGGTTCAATCCATCTTTGACTTCAAATTCGAGGATTTTGAGATCACGGGCTATGACCCAGATCCGCATATCTCGGCGCTGGTGGCGGTCTGATGATCTCGCTGATTGTTGCGCGCGACCGGAATGGGGCGATTGGCCGGGATGGAGATATTCCGTGGCATGTGCCCGAAGACCTGAAATTCTTTCAGCGTGAAACCACCGGCGGCGCGGTCATCATGGGTCGTAAAACGTGGAACAGTTTGCCGCCCGTCGCGCGGCCTTTGAAAAACCGATTGAACCTGGTGGTGTCGTCCGGCGCGCCAGAGGGGGCAGAGCATGTTTTGCCGTCGGTTGACGCCGCAGTTGAGGCGGCAAAGACCGCAGGGCATGCGCGTATCTACGGGGTCGGTGGGGCAGGGATTTACACGGCAATGTTGCCGCTCGCACAGCGGCTTTTGATCACCCAAGTGCATCTGGAAGTGGACGGGGCGGACACTTGGTTTCCGGCGTTTGAGGCGGCGGACTGGTCAGAAACGCTGCGCTTTGATCTGCGTTCAGAAGGTCCAAAATCTGTTCTGGTGGAGTATATGCGCTGCGTTTGAGCCTGTGCTTCGCGCGCTTTGGTTCAGGCTGATGGGGGGTCAGCCTGATCTGTTGTCGTATCGTTTGGCCTTTGGCTCAGAGCGGCTTGATGTCTGCCGCCATCTGCCGTCCGTCGCGGCCTTCTTCAAGCTCGTAGCCAACCTTTTGATTGTCAGCCAGACCTGTCAGTCCGGATCGTTCGACCTGACTGATATGCACAAAGACGTCCTTTCCGCCTTCGTCGGGTGCGATAAAACCGTACCCTTTTGTGGTATTGAACCATTTCACGGTGCCGGTTGGCATTCCGCTTCTCCTTCTTGACTTCCAATTCCCCGGAAGATGCCGGGCCATTACGTGACGTAGGTCCATGTTCCGGCTGGAAAACAGCGGATTTCAGTCACAGGTAAAAAGATTGGTCATGACTTGTAAAAAGCAAGTGAAACCCATGTGATCGGGCGTTAAAGTCGCGACACAAGGTCAAATTATAGGCATTTACCCATGATCCTTTACGGCTTGAAAACCTGCGATACTTGTCGCAAGGCATTGAAATCATTGCCTGATGCGCAGTTTCGGGATGTCCGTGAAGATGGCGTTCCAAAAGGCGTGCTGGAATCCGCCTATGCTACTTTGGGCGATGCGCTGCTCAATACGCGCTCGACAACATGGCGTGGGCTGGATGAGGCAGAGCGCGCCAAACCATCTCTCGATTTGATCGCTGAGCACCCAACCTTGATGAAGCGTCCACTGATTGAAAAAGACGGGGAATTTTTTCTGGGTTGGAGCAAGAACGTGCAAGCGGCCTTGGTATGACAGGCCGATTGGCTTACATCGGGTCCAGCAAGTCAACGGAGATATGTGATGCGTAACGCGGCCCTTGTTTTGGGAATTATCGGCGGGTGTCTCGCCCTGATCGTCGGATTTTTCAGCTTTGGTTATACCGAGTTCATCCGCGAATTTGGTGAGATTGAAGGGATTGCAGAGAAGGTCGACCGCGAAGGATTGATCCGTGCGGTCAGTTTCCTTTCTCCGATCCTGGCCATCGCTGGCGGGGCCATGGCGCGGGTTCGCGCGCTTTGGGGCGGGATCTTGATGCTGGTGTCTTCGGGGTTGATGGCCTACGCGTTTGGCTTTGATGTCTTCACCATGTTCCCCATCGGGTTCACTGCGCTGGGCGGGCTTTTGGCCGTCGCGGCAGGCAAGCCGGACGAGCCAAAGGCCCATTTTTAGGCGAGATCAGGCGGCGTGGCCTCTTTGGCGAGCGCCCCAGTGACCTCTGAGAGCGGTTTCACCGCGGTCTGTTTTTCGCCCAGGCGCCGTACGGTTACGGTCTTGTCCTCAACCTCACGCATCCCAACTGCCAAAATCACCGGCACTTTGCCGACCGAATGCTCGCGGACTTTGTAGTTTATCTTCTCATTACGCAGATCGGCCTCGGCCCGCACGCCGGCTGCGCGCAAGTTTGCGACGACCTCTTCGGCATAGTAATTGGCCTCGGAAATGATCGGGGCCACGACGACCTGACGCGGGGCCAGCCAGAAGGGCAGGCGGCCTGCTGAGTTCTCAATAAGGATGCCGACGAAACGCTCAAAACTGCCCAAAGTCGCCCGGTGTAGCATATAAGGGCGCTGCTTGCTCCCATCGGGTGCAATGTAAGTCGCGCCCAGCCGCTCGGGCAGGTTCGGG
>JBCAZO010000069.1:0-8911 GCA_038532975.1 Pseudomonadota bacterium | reverse complement strand
ACATGGCCGACGAGGAAATGGGCGACGAGACCGAGATGCCCGAGGGTGAAGCTCCGCTTGAGCCGCCCCCGCCACAGCCTATTTCAGATGCTGACCCCGATTATGCCGTCTACCAAACTGATTTCGATGAAGAAATCCATGCCGAAGACCTGGCCGAACCGATTGAGCTGGAACGCCTGCGCGCCTATCTCGACCAGCAGCTTGAGCCGCTCAAGGGGGCTGTGAGCCGTCTGGCCAACAAGCTTCAACGCCGCCTTCAGGCGCAGCAGAACCGCTCGTGGGAGTTTGACCGCGAAGAAGGCATCCTCGATGCAGGCCGTCTGGCCCGCGTGGTGGCCAACCCGACAACGCCGCTGAGTTTCAAGGTCGAGAAAGACACTGAGTTCCGTGACACAGTCGTGACCTTGCTCTTAGACAATTCAGGCTCGATGCGCGGACGGCCCATTTCCATTGCCGCTATTTGCGCCGACGTGCTCTCGCGCACTCTGGAGCGGTGCAATGTGAAGGTTGAGGTGCTGGGCTTTACCACCCGAGCGTGGAAAGGCGGTCAGAGCCGCGAGGCATGGCTCAACGAGGGGCGTCCGCAACTGCCGGGGCGTCTCAATGACCTGCGCCACATCATCTACAAATCCGCCGATGCGCCGATGCGCAGAACCCGGACCAATCTGGGTCTGATGATGAAAGAGGGCCTGCTGAAGGAAAACATCGACGGCGAGGCGCTGGAATGGGCGCATAGGCGTCTGGTCAACCGCCGTGAGGCGCGCAAGATCCTGATGGTGATCTCCGATGGCGCGCCAGTGGACGACTCAACTTTGTCGGTTAACCCCGCGAATTACCTGGAAAAACACCTGCGTGACGTGATTACCATGGTGGAAAAACGCCGTCAGGTGGAGCTTCTGGCCATCGGCATCGGCCATGACGTGACACGCTACTATCAGCGCGCCGTGACCATCACTGATGCCGATCAACTGGCCGGGGCCATGACCGAACAGCTTGCTGCGCTTTTTGACAGCGATCCGCGTGCCAGAGCACGTGTCATGGGGATGCGCAAGGCAAGTTAAGATCGGGTGCGCGGCCGGACCGCCTGGGGGGCAACATCCGGCCACGCTTTGTACGGATCAGCTTCCGCCGTCCGTACCTTCGGGGGTGGCAACAGCAAGGCGATGCATCGCAGTGATTGCGGTGATGCCGTCATCATCGCCACCACTTTCAAACTCAAACAAAACCCGGTCTCCATGGCCAAGATCGGCAGGGGTCTCTATGTCAGCGGGTAATTCCCAGACCGATTTGTCGGTCAAAACGATGATGTTGTCCTGACGGTCATAGGCCAGCACATGGCCCTCGGTTTCCCCGGCAAAGGCCGGAACAGCAATGACACCCGCGACAAGCGCAGACAGAACGAAGGATTTCGACATGTTCATAATCCAGAAGAGGTGGATGCTCTCGTCGCACCAATGCGACAAAAGCCGCCGGGCGGAACCTCACACCCTGACGCAAAATAAATGGGACCGAGCCATTGGCTGTGCAAGGGGATCTGCAGTTTGTAGCGTAAAAATTTTCTTGTGGTCTTGTGGGAAATTGCGAACACATAACTCGGTCATGCCTTTAGGGCTTTGAACCTGTCTTCGGCAAAACCCCCGTTGATCTGCCGGGCGCGCTTCTCTAGCACTAAACTATGACCCAAACACCCGATACCGTCTTTCAATCCTTCACCGAAACCGCCTCGCCCGATCAAGGCCCGCCGCGCTTGCAAAAGCTGCGCGAGGTGATGCGCGCAGACGGCCTTGATGGCTTTATGATCCCCCGCGCCGATGCGCATCAGGGGGAGTATGTCGCGCCCTGCGATGACCGGTTGGCCTATCTCACCGGGTTCACCGGGTCTGCCGGGTTTTGCATTGCGTTGCAGGATAAAGCGGGGGTCTTTGTTGACGGGCGTTATCGCACACAGGTGCGCGCTCAGGTGGATGCGTCTGTTTTCACCCCAGTGAACTGGCCCGAGACAAAACCGGCCGACTGGCTGAAAGACGCTTTGCCCAAGGGAGGCAAGGTAGGGTTTGACCCCTGGCTTTACACGCCTGAGCAATTGGAGGCGATTGAACAGGGTCTGACAGACAGCGGTATTACCCTGGTTCGGACTGAGAACATTGTTGATCGCATCTGGCCGGACCGCCCGGCGCCACCGCAGGGGCCTGTGCGGATTTATTCCGACGCATTGGCGGGGAAAACCCACGCTGAGAAGCGCAGCGAGCTAACCAAGGTCTTGCAGGAAGCCGGGCACAAGGCGGCGGTTGTCACGCTCACAGATTCGCTGGCCTGGCTTTTGAACATCCGCGGCAGCGATATTCCACGCAATCCGGTGGCGCATGGCTTTGCCATTCTAAAGGACAGTGGCAAGGTGGCGCTTTTCATTGACCCGGCAAAGCTCAATGATGCGGTGCAGGCGCATCTGGGCAATGACGTTGAAATTGCTGCGCCCGAAGAGCTCACCAAAGCACTGGCCGCTCTGACCGGCCCTGTGCGCGTGGACAAATCCAGCGCCCCACAAGCAGTGGTGGATGCGCTTGAGGCCGCTGGTGTGGCACATGCATTTGACGACGACCCTTGTGTTCTGCCCAAGGCGCGCAAAACCAAGGCCGAGATTGCGGCGACCACCGAGGCCCATCTGCGCGATGCCCAAGCGATGTGCGCATTCTTGTGCTGGTTCGACGCCCAGGCGCCGGGCGCGATCACCGAGATTGACGTGGTGCAAAAGCTTGAAGCCTGCCGCCGCGATACCGGCAAACTGCTGGATATTAGCTTTGACACCATTGCAGGCTCTGGCCCACATGGCGCCCTGCCCCATTACCGCGTCTCCGAGGCCAGCAACCGTACCCTGCAAGAAGGCGAGCTTCTGGTGCTCGACAGCGGCGGGCAGTACGAGGATGGCACCACGGACATCACCCGCACCCTGCCCATCGGCACACCCGGAGACGAGGAACGCGCCGCCTATACACGCGTGCTGCAAGGCATGATCGCCATGAGCCGCCTGTGCTGGCCCAAGGGGCTGGCGGGGCGTGATCTGGATGCGATTGCGCGGTTTCCGCTTTGGACCGCCGGGCAGGATTATGACCACGGCACCGGCCACGGCGTGAGTGTGCATTTATGCGTGCATGAAGGGCCGCAGCGGCTGTCGCGGGTATCCTCCGTGCCGCTGGAGCCGGGCATGATCGTTTCCAATGAGCCGGGCTACTACCGCGAAGGGGCCTTTGGCATTCGCATCGAGAACATCGTTTATGTTGTCGACACCCCGGCCCTGCCCGGTGCGGATGACCGCGAGTTTTTGGCTTTTGAGACGCTGAATTTCGTGCCCATCAACACCCGCTTGATCAATGTGGATTGGCTTAGCCACGAGGAACGTGCGTGGCTCAATGACTACCACACCGCCTGCCGCGACAAGGTTGCCCCGCGCGTGACCCAGGATGTGCGCGAATGGATTCTGGCCGCGACTGAACCGTTGTGACATAATCCTGTGACACCAATGGGTGACAAGACGCCAAGACACGCACGACCGGGGAAGGAAAACGCATGACAAAGATCACGATCACCAAGGCACCAGGCACCTGGAGCGTGCGCGCAGGCGGCGCTGTCTTAGGCGAATCCAAAGAGGCGCTGGTGCTGAGTGAAGGGGCGTATCCCGACGTGATCTATTTCCCACGGGGCGACATCGCCATGGCGTTTCTGGATGCCACCGACCACAGCAGTCACTGCCCGCATAAGGGCGGTGCGAGCTATTTTTCCATCGTGACCAAGAGCGAGACAATTGCAAACGCCGCGTGGAGCTATGAAGCGCCGAAAGAGGATGTGGCGCGGATCAAGGACCATCTGGCGTTTTATGCCAGCGACAAGGTGACGGTGGAGGAGATTTGAGGGTGGCAGGTCTGTGATTGGTACGGATGTAAAAGGCAGATGCTCCGGCACGCTCTGATGAGTCGCGGCTATGTGGGACTTAGTTGCCGTTTGCATCTTTATGGAAGCTGGCTTAACTTCGTGAGACCAGGTCTAAACGGAACCGACAAATAGTGACTTATGATGAGTGCTTGCGCTCTACCTATCTTGATTGGGAAAGCTGGTTAATCGCTCTTGTTTCATTGACTATTTCCTTCGCCTTGAGGAGATACGGCAAGACTGCATTTGCAATTGTGTCCGGCTCTTTAGGCCTGCTCCTTGCTATTTCTTGGGCATATTTGTTCTACGAATTAAACTGTGTAGAACTTATCGGTTTGTAAGAGGTTTGGGTTCGCAGCAGTCATCCATAAGTATTAGTATTCGAGGTTGGTTGTAGTGTTGCCGTATTGTTCTGCTTTAAAGTAAGCCCGTTCCAGTCGCCGCCAGTGTAATCTTTCAACACTTCATGAAGCACAGGAACTATTGAAACCGGGCACTGATTTAGGTCTTCACTTCAGTTTGAAAAACACTCAGACGCGCGTCTTCAATCAACGGTCCCCAAAAAATCGAATGTTCAAGCTTCGTATCGAAAACTGATATTCGGCAGTTGCTCTAGCCACTATCTCATTGGAGCCCTTGAACAGCCTATTCGACGTATTTCGGAAACTACTTTGACTAGATGCCTCTTGGTAGCCAAGGGACTTCGCAGCAGCAAGAGACGCCGAGACCACTGATCTTTCTTTTTCAGTCACTTTATTCGCGTCGATATTTCTTTCGAGCCCATCAACCCTTATCGAGCAGGTGTTGTTCTTTGAATTTGAACGACCCGGCGTATACTTAAAACTAACGGCAGAACGTGATGGTCCACCTAGTATGTTTGCTGCGCTTATCTTTGGCCCAGTTTTCTTGAAACTGTTGCCAGTGGTTTTCTCATATCCAAACCTAGTCAAATCTGGCGAAGCTGCCGACTTTTTCTCAAGCGCCGCAAAACAAGTTTTTGTCAGAAAAGCCACCTCGTTTTTAAAGTCTATGACCTGGGTTGATGACCCAATTTCAGAATCTTCGCCGGCCAACGTGTAATCGCCTGCATCACAACCAGATAGCACCACAAACAGTCCTAAAATAGGAGCCGCTGACCGAAATTCTCTGAAGCCAGAACCCACTTTCTCTCTCTCCCTACTTCTTTGTTGTTTCTTGACACGAACTAGACATTGGCCTCGATTGTGTCAGCAGCCTATGCGTCTTATAGCAACGGCCAATCGCTTTCGAATAGTGTTTCAAAATCAGCAATGGAGTTTGTGTTTTGGCATACTTGTTCAATTTAATATTCAACATGATCAAGCGCTATCGAAACTGGCTATCTGGAGGAAAATACCGTGCCGAAACTATACTGTATACACCAATAGCGATTGTTTTCTTTCTTAACATGTTTGCTCCACGAAGTTTCTTCGAATGGTATTATTCTTCGCAAACTGTTGCTCTATTTGCCCCCTTTTTCATTTTCCCTCTTATTCCGTTCTACGTCGCAACTTTTCTGCATATTTGGAAAAAAGAGTACTAGTCCATACAGCAGTGATTTCCGCTTTGGGCTTGGAACGGTCATTGGCTGCTAGGCGAACGAAGCAGCCATTGAGCGCCCTCGCGCGGAATCAAGGGCCGCAGGCCCGCCGCGCGATCGCCAGACCGCCCCATCGGGCTGGCGATTTTCTAACGTAAGCGCGTTGGTCAAGGACATGCAGACTTGGCTGACATAAAGTGCTCAGAATTTGTGAAGGGTCGCCACCCCGCGGTCTGACCATCGCGCGGCTCTTGGTTCCCTTCCGCTTTGGGCTCACAGCAGACAAGCGTCGCTTTGCGGCCTAAGTTGCAATTGGGCTAAAGTGCAAGGTGCAACTAACTTCGACCTAGCAAGCTTTTCAAAAAGCCCTTTGGCTTCGATTGTGTTTCCAAAAACTTCGAAAGGCGAATAGACGACAGCGCAATCTGGCTGTCTGCCAAATCTTCTGCCGACATCCCAGAATCCAGTGCATTCGCAATAGCGTTTGCCACAGCACTCTTCAGCAGCAATGTCTGCAACTCGTCCATCGACACCACTCCATCCCTCCGCGCGTTATCTACGGCACCCACTATCGACATTTCTGCGAAATTGAGTTGTACTGAATCATCAAGCGTAAAAACCTTCGGGATATTTGGTTTTTCTTCTAATTGTGCAGCCACCTCTAAGGCTGCATCGCTAATTAAATCAGCAGCTAGCATGAGCCGCACGTCCGATGTTTCGAAATCAACTCCGTCCAATTCACAATCGACTATTTTTCGGATTTCCTCATTGCTCAGCGGCGATAGAGCTGCCTCGACGATCTGTTCATTGGTAATCATTTTTTAGCCTGCTTTCAGAGAACTTGAGTAACTTCGATTGAAGTTCAGCGCTGAGATATCCGAGCAGACGGGCCAAATTTAGGCAAAAACATGAATTGCCTAAATGTCCCGACTTTACGCAACAAGCTCATGTCCGCTTCGGCCTCGAACCAACCATTCACCTTGCGCGATGAACCCTAAACCTTCACCCCATGCCGCCCTGCCAGATCGACAAAGAACTGCCAGGCCACCCGGCCGGAGCGCGCGCCACGGGTGGCTTGCCATTCGATGGCCTCGGCGCGCAGGGTTTCGGGGTCGACCTTGACGCCATGGGCGGCGCAATAGCCGTCGATCATCGCCAGATACTCGTCCTGCGAACAGGGGTGAAAGCCCAGCCACAGGCCAAAGCGATCTGACAGGGACACTTTCTCTTCCACCGCCTCGCTGGGATTGATGGCGCTGGAGCGCTCATTCTCGATCATATCCCGCGGCATCAGGTGGCGGCGGTTTGAGGTGGCATAGAACACCACGTTGTCGGGCCGTCCCTCAATGCCGCCATCCAATACCGCCTTCAGGGATTTGTAATGCTGATCATCATGGCTAAAGCTCAGGTCATCGCAAAAGAGCAGAAACCGCGCATCGCTGTCGCGCAGCACGTTCAAAAGCCGCCCGACACTCGGCAGGTCCTCGCGCTGCAATTCCACGATCTTGAGCGGATGCCCCTCAGCCAGAACAGCCGCATGCACCGCCTTCACGAGTGAAGATTTCCCCATCCCCCGCGCGCCCCAGAGAAGCGCATTGTTCGCGGGCAGACCGCGCGCGAACTGCACCGTGTTGGCCAGAAGCGTGTCGCGTGAGCGGTCAATGCCCACCAAGAGGGACATATCCACGCGATTGACGTCTGCGACCGGCTCCAACCGGTCCGGCTCGACATGCCAGACAAACGCATCTGCGGCGTCAAAATCAGGGGGGTCCATGGGCAACGGACTCATCCGCTCCAGCGCCGCGGCGATCCGCTCCACCGGGTCTCTCACGGTTTATCCTTCTCCGAAGCCGGTGCGGCGTCGTCTAATTCTTTGAGAAGTTCTTCGTCTGCCTCTTCCTCATCATCCTCAAACCACACACCCTCGGCGCGCAGCTTGGCCTCGCGGGTTTTTTCCACCCGGCGCACAAGGAAGATCGAGACCTCATAAAGGCCGTAGACGACTGTGAAGAGAATGAGCTGTGTGATGACATCCGGCGGCGTCACAAGCGCGGCCAGCACCAGAATGCCCACCATGGCGTATTTGCGCACGCCGCCAAGGCCCTCGGAGCTGACCAGCCCCGCCTTGCCCATGAGCGTGAGCAGCACGGGCAGCTGGAAACAGATACCAAAGGCCATGATGAATTTGAGCGTGATGTCGAGGCTCTCGTTTACCTTGCCGAAGAAAGTGATGCGAATGCCCTCATCCGTTTCCGGCACGACGGCCCCGAAATTATCCGGGACCACAGGCAGGTTTGGATCGGTCACAGTTTCGACCTCGCTCACCGCGCCGGACAAAAGGTTGGCAAAGATCGAGCTGACATCCGCAAAGCCCAGAAAAAAGTTCATCGCCAGTGGCGTGACCACGAAATGCGCAAAGGCCGCACCCAGAATGAACATGATCGGCGAGGCAACAACAAAGGGCAGGAACGCCTGCTTTTCATTCTTGTAAAGCCCTGGCGCCACAAAGCGCCACATCTGATGCGCAATCACTGGGAAGGCCAGAATAAAGCCGAACACCATCGAAATGCGAAAGAGCGTAAAGAGATATTCCTGCGGGCTTGTATATTGCAGCGTGGGGGCCGGATCACCCAAATCGCGCAGCGTCGCCTCAATCGGGGCCAGAAGGAACTGCAGGATCGGTTCGGCCACGACAAAAGCGAGTACAATACCCACCACAAACGCGCCGACAGATCGAATGAGACGTGTGCGCAACTCTGCCAGATGCTCGATCAGCGGAGCCGAGCTTTGTTCTACCTCGTCAGTCTCAGTGCTCATGCGGTGTCACCAGACGCAGGTTTGGATGCCTTCTTGGCTGGCGCTTTCTTCGCAGCAGGCTTCTTGGCCGCCGCGGCCTTGGCCGAAGCGGTCTTGGCGGCGGGCTTCTTTGCAGACGGCTTTTTGGCGGCAGGTTTCGACGCAGCTTTCTTCGCAGCAGGCTTTTTCGCCGCCGGTTTTTTGGCTGCCGGTTTCGCGGCCTCTGCCTTGGCCGCCTCTTCCGCGGCCTTGCGCTCATTGGCCATATCGGCAGACCGTTTGGAGATCTTTTCGACCATCTCCTTGCGTTCATCATCAAATTCGGCGCGCTTGGGCGCAGGGCCTGCCATGGTCTTGGCGGTAAAGCTCTCGGTTGATTTCTTGACCTCATCCATCGCAGAGCCGACCGGATTGGTCGCCGTCTTTAACGTCTTGGTGACTTCACTCACCCCGGCATCATCGGCCGCGTCATTCATAGCGCGGCTGAATTCCCGCGCCATCTGCTTGGCTTTGCCCACAAATTTGCCGACAGCGCGGAACATGCCCGGCAAATCCTTTGGCCCTACGACGATCAGCGCAACGATGCCGATCACCATGAGCTCGGTCCAGCCCAGATCGAACATGGCGGGGGTT